>JABHJJ010000155.1 GCA_018691945.1 Candidatus Nitrosopelagicus sp.
AAATCTCTTGCTGATGATGTTGGAAAATTAATGCAAGAAAATCATTTGGATCGTGCATTAAAACAGTTAATGGAATTTTCTGCTCACTTTAATCAATACTTTCAGCATAAAGAACCGTGGAAAAAAGGACCTGGAACAAATGCTTGCATATTTCTATCAGTTAATGCTGTACGTTCAATTGCAATCTGTTTACATTCATTTCTGCCAAAATCCTCTCAAAAAATTTGGTCACAATTAGGGCTTGAAGGAAATATTTCAGATATATCTTGGAATGAAATGTCAGAGTTGAAACTAAACGTGGGACATAAAATTGGAACTGTTGAACCAATATTTTCTAAAGTAGAATCCTCTGACATTGAAAAAGAGCAATCCAAGTTAGGAAATTAGAATGATTGGAAAGATATTCCCAAAAATATCCACTAGAGGCTTCTATGATCTTAAAACTGGCATAACTCTCAAAAATACTCCATATGATACATATCCCAAGAAAATCTTTGAAGAGATTTCTCAAAAATCTGAAATTGTAATAATGATCCATGGTCTAAGAAATAATAAATCTGGGGCTCTTGCAAAATATGTAATTGCAGAAAAACGTCTGAAATCATTGAATTACAAGTATAATGTAGTTGGATATAGCTATGATTCAAACACTGCAGGTGTACAGTACAAATCAACTGCACTTTCTGCATTAAAAGTCGGTGTATTAATTGCAAAAAAGAATGGAAGAAATCTCTCAAAATTCATAAAAGATCTAAAATCAAAAAACCCTTTGATAAAAATTCGATTAATGGGTCACTCACTTGGAACTCAGGTCATACTATCTACTGTTCAGTCTCTTGCAAAAAATCCAAAAAACAAAGGAATAATTGAATCTGTACATTTCTTTGGTGCTTCTATTCCTGCAAACTCTTTAGCCGTTAGAATACACGGAAACGACTTTCAAAAAGTTGTAAATGATCGAATTACAAACTATTTCAGTCCTTATGATGATGTCTTAAAAGCAGCTCATGATGAAAAATGGGTTGAATCTCCAATTGGGTATAAGGGTGCATTAGGAAAGACTTGCTCAAAATATCATCAAAAAATGGTGCGCCCACAAAATCATCGCTTTGCAAGTTACGCAAAAACGATCAAAACATTTCCGTAAATTAAAAAAAGAATTTGCAAGTTTTAACACATTGCTTTTTCTTCTAAAATGAAATATTTTGCGAGTTTGAGATATGTCTCACGCTCAAAATCAGATATTTCTTCATCACTACTATAGATCCTCTCAAACCATGAAATTATATTCTCGATGTCTTTTGTACTGAAAACTGTCATTTCTGGCATAATGACGTATAATCTAACTTGTATTTCATAATTTTAGTAAAAAATTATCTCGATCAGTGTTGCTAAAAATCTATTTTGTAAAGAATTTAGTGGAATAGAAGATCGTTATCCTAGTCGTTTAATGATGTGGTATCCAAATTGAGTTTTAACTGGTGCTGACATTTCTCCCACCTCTAAGTTGAAAGCGACATCTTCAAACTCTTTCACCATCATTCCTTTTGTGAAATATCCTAAATCTCCATCTTTCTTTTTACTTGGGCATGTAGAAATTTCTCTAGCTGCGGCACCAAATTTTTTCCCTTTCTTAATCTCTTCAAATATTTGTAAAGCCTGACTTTGTTTCTCAACTAAAATATGCGAACATTTTACTTTTTGTGCCATTATTTCTCAAAAATCCTCTCTCTAATCTGTGGAACCCGTTTGTATGCCATATCTCTAACTTTCATTTGGTCTTGTGGAGTAGGATTTCCTTGTTTCATTTGTGCAAGTGCTGCAACTCCTAATCCCAAAATTTGTCCCATAATTAATCCAAAAACAAATTCTTTAGGATTTTCAATTTTCAATATATCATTACTGGCTTCTATTTCCTTATAATATGCATCCACATTCATGAGTGCCATGTCAATTGTTTGATCTACCATTGCTTGTAATTGTTCTTCTGCGCTCATACTTTTTTCATTATTTTTAGATAAATAAGTAATTTGCGCCAAGATATCTTTTAATTAAACAATTCAATTATCTGATTATTGTTCAAATATTTTACAGTACAAACTGCAAATGAAGTTTTACCTCTTGTTATACAAAAATATGATAATATCAAAAAACAAAAAAATGAAATAATTAAAGCCGAACAAGAACTACAAGTTACCTTATCTGATAATGGCACATTTGAAAATTATGTTGTTTTAAAACAGAAATTAAACCAAGAATTATCAAAATTTTATAAAACTATTGAAGAGTTAGAAGAAACTGGAGTTGTAATGAAAGGATTGGATCAAGGTCTTCTAGACTTTCCTTCAAAAAGATTTGATGAAGAAGTATGGCTTTGTTGGAAAGAAGGTGAAACTGAGATAAAATTCTGGCATGAAAAGGATACTGGATTCAATGGACGAAAACCTGTAAGCGTAGATGCAGAGTCACTAATCTAATGCTCTCTGTCTGGTTACGTGCAATTCGAATAAAATTTCTTCTAGCATCTGTAATTGCCGTTTCTCTAGGTCTCTCTGTAACTTGGTGGCATTCTGGCACTATTGATATTTTTCAGGCTGTACTTACAATGGCTGGCGTCATTGCATTGCATGCAAGTGTTGACCTTCTAAATGATTATTGGGACTTTAAACGAGGAATTGATACAAAGACGAAACGAACTCCAATGAGTGGTGGTACCGGTGTTCTTCCAGAGGGCTTGTTAAAACCAAAAAGCGTTTACAATGCTGGAATTTTATTTTTAGTAATAGGTGGTCTGATAGGCGGCTACTTTGTCGTATTGCATGGCGTTGTGATTGGTGTAATCCTTGCGTTTGCGATAATGTCCATCTATTTCTACTCTACCAAAATCGTCAACTGGGGTCTGGCTGAAGTCTTTGTTGCAGTAAAGGGAACCCTGATTGTAATGGGAACATATTACATACAAAACTCTGAACTCACCGACGTTGTTGTACTCAGTGGGATAGTTGTGGGGGCTCTGTCGTCACTGGTTTTGTTTGTTGCGTCATTTCCAGATCACGATGCAGACAAGGAAAAGGGTCGGAGAACATTGGTAATCCTGTTCGGGCGCAAAAAGGCAACATCAATTTTCTACATCTTTCTAATCGTATCATATGGAATAATCATTGTATGTGCCGCAATGTCGATAATTCCCGTCTTTTGCCTGATATCGCTTGCAGCAATCCCTGTGGCAATAAATTCAATAAGAAAACTAAAATCGTCAATTTCCAACGAAGATAAAATCATTCCCGCAATGAAGTCAACACTGATGTTTAGCAGAATAGCGGGAGCTTTATTTGTAATAGGATTTCTAATTCAGTAATTCTCAGCATACATAGAAATACAGTTTGGTTTGAGCGTATCCATGATTAGTGGATTTGCGACATCTGAGGAAACAAAAAAATTCTCTGAAAAATTTCTTACTGAAAATTACAATTCAGTTCAAAATTTGCATCTATCGAATGTAGGTATTGGAACATATCTTGGCGAACCAGATTCTAAAACTGATGAAATGGTAACTGAAGCTGTAAAAAAATCAATTTTATCTGGTGTAAATGTAATTGATACTGCAATAAATTATCGTGCACAAAAATCTGAGCGAAGTATTGGAAAGGCATTATCTGAATTAATTAGTGAAAATCTGATAAAAAGAGAACAGGTATTCATCTGTACAAAAAATGGGTATGTGACTAATGATGGAGATATTCAAGAAGATTTTATGCAGTATGTGATGAGGGAATTTGGCCAATCTGGAATTGTCAAGGAAGGTGATATTTCATCTGGATATCATTGCATGACTATTCCATACTTGGAGGATCAAATTGAAAGGAGTTTGAAAAATCTTGGTTTGGAATGTATTGATTTGATGTATCTTCATAATGCTGTAGAAGGTCACCCTGAAATGTCTAAATCTGATTTTCTGGAAAACTTGAAAAAAGTTTTTGAATTTTATGAAGGCAAAAGAAAAGAAGGAAAAATTAGATTCTATGGGATGGCGACTTGGGAATGTTTCAGAGCAACTTCTGATAATGCAATGTTCTTATCATTAGAAGATGTTGTAAAAATTGCACAAGATGTGGGTGGTAATGATCATGGCTTTAGGTTCATACAACTTCCTTTTAATTTGCATTTTGATCAAGCAATGATGCTAAAAAACCAAACAGTACATGATAAACAAAAATCAATTTTAGATTCTGCTCTAGAATTGGGAATAGGTGTTTTCACAAGCGTTCCTTTAATGCAAGGTAAATTACTAGAATGGGCAAAATCAAAACCTATCTTTGCAGATGCATCTCCTTCGGTTGGACTCTTACAATTCATTCGTTCAACTCCAGGTGTTCTTTCTCCATTAATTGGGCAAAAATCTAGCCAACATGTAGATGAAAATTTAGAAGTAATGAAAACTAAATCCATGAGTAAATCTGAATATGATGAATTTGTCAAAAAATTAGTTTCTTAATCACACACAACATAAAGCATTTTTTAATTTCTCAATTTGTATGACATAATCACAATTTTTACACACAATCCAATTTTTTGTTTTCAATAGAATTTTGAGACAGTCATATTCTGTCATGAATAACTCTTCTTTTCCACAATTATGACATGTGCCCAAAAGTTTTTTCATGCATTGGATTCATTTTTTTCCATATAAGACAGTCTTATGATTTATCAGTTCTACCTCTTCAGATAAATAGAAATACATCTCCACTTGAAAAAAATTATGAAGGTTACGGATCCTGTTTGTGGTCTTGAATTTGATGAGGAATTATCAGTCACACATGAGCATAATTCTAAAAAATATCACTTTTGCTGTGATGGCTGTAAGAAGATCTTTATCAAAAAACCAAAAAAATGGTCAAAAAAATCTAAATGATAGGAAATTTTCCACACATTTTACAAAATTTTGAATTTAATTTTATCTCATAATTACAATCTGGACATTTTTTATCTGATTTTGAGTCAATAACTGAATTTGATTTTCTGAAGCATTCATAGTAGTGCAGTGATTCTTTGCTCCTGATATATACGCCATCTTTTTCTAAAATTTCTGTTCTTTTTCGTGAAAATACATCGTCTGTAATTATTGTATTGAATAAGTTTGTGAGGTTTGCAGTTCCTGATCCATCTTGCATAGGAGATTTTTCTCTCCAAATAATATTTCTTGGAAGATTATTTTCAAATGTCTTTCTAAGAATCCATTTTCCAAATCTCTTATCCTCTTTTAGATTAATTTTCTCTGATATTGGAATTTCATCAGAAAATTTTATGACTTGTTCATCTAAAAATGGTGTCTCGACTACCATGTCTAGTGATGTGGCAATATCTTTTGATGGAAAGTGCATAATTTTTTTAATTCTTCTTAATTCTTCTTCAAGTTCTTGATCTGTTTTTTTTAAAAGAAAATTATATCCTGCAAAAACTTCGTCAGCTCCATCTCCTGTGATGACCGAATTCACTCCTTTTTCTTTTAATGAACTTAGATACATGTATGGTACAATAGAATTACGTATTTCTATATCGTTAAAATTCCCTAAAATCTTAATTGTCTCATTAATTGAATCCAACACTTCTTCCATACTTACTTGCATTAATGAAAGAGACAATCCCATGTGTTTTGCAATGATCTGTGCATAAGTGAGATCTGTTCCCAAAAAATCCTTTGTAATGATAGTCATCGCTTGTGGTTTTTGATCTTTTAACAGATGTGCAAGTATGCTGCTATCTAATCCCCCAGATAATGCAATCCATTTTGATTCACATTCTGCAACTGATTTTTGTAAAACTACTTTGCATTGATCTATTAATGATTTCATGATTTGTTTATAATGTGATTTCAAATAAAAATTGTCGATTCATTCATAGATAGTTTCAGCTAATTTCAGCGGAACTTATAAGGTAATTACGATAAGAACCCTCATGTTACTACCTGCTGAAATTGAATCAAAAACATTAATCCCTGCTCTTCGTGCAATACTTGCAAAAAATTTATCTGAGAATCATGATGTTCGCGAAGATGAAATCTCAAAAATGTTGGGTGTAACACAAGCTGCAATTAGTAATTATATTCGTGGAACTCGTGGTGATCCTGAATTAATTAAAAAACTAACTGCTGAAAAACAAGTATCTGAAATGATTGATGAGATTGCCGTTGATCTTTCTTCTGATATGGCATACTCTCCTTCTAGTCTATCAAAATTTATTGGTCTTTGTAACTATATCAAAACCAGTCTTTTAATCTGTGATATTCATCATAATCTAGAATCCGATATAGATGAAGCAATCTGTAAAGAATGTGAAAATATGCTTCTAAAAGGTCCTGGTAGTGTATACTAATCTTTTAGTATCGTGATTTGTATATTCGAGGTCATCTGTCCATCTTCTTCTGAAATTACACTATCTAGTTTGATATCTTGAATCGAAGAATTTCCTTTTAACATATTCTCTGTAACAATATTTGCCACTGCAACTGCATTTGGAATTAAATCTCCATTCGCCTTCAACACAATTCTGTTGGTAGCTGATATTTCTGTTATAACATCCAATGCACCTTTCATCACTGATTCATCTTTAATCCAAAAACTATCTTTATCTGGTATGCTTTCTGACTGTTTGATTTCTTGTAATTCCATCTTAACTATAACTTCGTTGAACTTCTTTTAAATTTTATAGACGATTGATCTATTGTTTGAAATCAAATAATGGTATATTCTGATAATCTCCATTAGGTAAAACACGTCTTATTGTAATTGGTATCACTCGTTCTTCTAATTCCTTCATTGAAATGTCAAGTGAGGTTACAGCACTTACTGGTATATCTATGAATGGTGGTGCGCCCAATGATAATTGTAATGCTCGCGCACCCATGATTCTTGCTTTCTCAAATCTTGTTAGTGTTGGAGGTCCCATCAATATTTTGCCGTCAACACTCAATTCTACTACCTCGTGTTTTTCATCTATATCGATAATTGCACGTTGTCTGATTGCCTCACATTCTTTATCTAACTTTTCTAGTTCTTTTTCTGTTAATTCTATTGCAACTTTTTTACCATCAGCATCAATTTCATATTTGGTCTCTTTAATTTTTCTATAATTTTCAATTGCCTTCTCCATTGTTGCATGAACACTAATTTCGGCATCTGGATCAATTTCCTCGGTTTCAGGTGTGATGATTTCTTCTAATTTTGCCTCTGGTACTAATGGAGCTGGTTCCTCTTTTTCTTCAACTACATTTGGTGTTTCTTCAGGCTCTGACAAGTAAATTAATTGAAAAATGCCAATATATAATCCAAACATTTTCTTGCTGATATGGATGGAGGATCTGTCTCAAAATTGTATGTAATTTTGGAAATAACTGGTAAATTTAAAATTAAATGTGAATTAAAACGTCATCTTTCTCCATCATTGGTTGGAACAATTAATCGCTCATTACCTGTAACCGGAACTATTCACAAGCTTGGTACTAGTGGCGTATATGTAGAATCTCATATCGAATCTGGAGGAGAACGAACTAGAAAAGAATTCAAAAAAGGTGACATTGCATTTTTATCTGTAGGTCATGCGTTTTGTTTTTTTCATAAGGATACCAAAGTTGGTAAAGATCTAATTCCTATCGGAAAGATTCTAGATAATCCTGAAGATTTATTGAAAACAGAATCTGGAGATGAAGTTTCTATTTATTGTGATATTGGTTGATAAATATAGTGCCCACTAAATCCGCCAACCTTTTTCACAGTTCCTTGTACTACTGATTTTTTAAGAAATGCATTTGCAGTTGAAATCTTTACATTTGCTTGTCTTGCTAGATCCTGAATTGTAATTACTTTTGATGATTTAATAATTTTACTTGCTTGTTCTTCATTTATGAATACGTCAACATCTTTTTTCTCACTATGGTCTTTCTTGTCTTTTTTTACCTTATCTTTTCCACCTTGTGATTTTTCACTTGATGAGACTGATTTGTTTTTACTTCCCATAATTGTTGAACTTTAATTCCTATTTATAAACGAACAAAAAAATTCTTTTTTTCAACTTTATTAACAGTTGAATCGTCACTAATACATGGGTATTGTTTCAAAAGGCTCATCCTGTAATGTAGATGGATGTGATAATGATGCCGTTCGTTCTCTTAACACAAAAAAAGTTCAGGATGCAGGATTACGTCTTGATTCTACTGGCAAAAAATCTGCTTTATGTAAAGAACATTACAAAGAGTGGAAGAAGGCCACAAAAGATGACCGCTCTTTAGAACGTGCCCGATATGACCGTGATTAATTTACGGTATGAATCCTTGATTGTTGGGGTTACAGTCGGTTAATCTGTGTAGTCTTTCACTAATTTCATTTAATTCTTTATCAGTTTGAGCTTTACTTGCAGATTCTTTTAGTGTTAACAGCATATTCGTGTTAAATGAATTTAATGAAACAGACTCTCCTGCTAAATTTTGTTCGAGACATGCCTCGATTTCCTGTAATACTGAATTATCACTTTGTGTCTCAATTGAAATTGGAATGTCTATAGAAATCTCTGTTTGGTTGAAAAAATATGCTGAAGATGAAAACCCAATAATTGCTACTATGATAATTACTATTGGAAATATTTTCTCCATGTCTAAGCTCAAAAATAACGCTTTTTAATTTTTTACATACCGAATCATTTACATTGAAAAAGATTTTTTGCACTAATCATGGGTAAAAGAAAAGATGGAAAACATGCACGATTTGCAGATCAAAAGGCTGCACGAAGAAAAGCCAATAAAAAATCCTAGTCTATATTGATATCTGATTTTTTTAGTATTTCGGCAAATTTCTCTGGAACATTTATGGCTGACTCTTGAAGTGTTTCGTAATACTTGCCTAGATTTTTGTAAATTCTCTTTGGCTCTCTTGGTTCTTCATTTGAAAGTGCATAAAGGGCTAAAATTGGAAATGCAATTGTTGCATCTGTATATACCGTGATTAAATTCTCATTAGAGTCCTGTACTTTTCCCCAACTCTTTCCTTCTTGTAAGGTTGCACCTGAAAGTCCTCCTGTATCTGGTCGTGCATCCGTAATCTGTACAATGTAATCCTGTCCTCCGTGTTCTTTTCTTAGAATCTGGTCTAACAGTGGTCCTGTTTGCTGTGCTGTATTCTTTGGAACTCCTCCTCCTAATTCTAGAACTCCTGATTTTTTTGAATTGTAGACTATAGCGGCTTGTTCAATAATTTCTCTAACAAAATCCAAGTTAAATGGCTGATTTTTTAATCTGTGAACAGCTAAATTCAATGCAAGAGATGAATCTTTAAGAGTTGATATGTACACTGGAACATCTAAATCATAAGCTGTCGTAAGAAAACTTTTCTCAGGAAATTTTGATTTCTCTTTACTAATTCTTCCTAAAACATTACAAAATTCTGCTGTTGTAAATGGCTCTTGTGATAATTTATCTTTGAATATGTTTTGAATAATATTGTCTTGTAATTCTAACGTCTCATAAAATTTCACATATACATCTCTAATCCGCACAATTTCTTTTTCGTATAAAATATTGTCATCAACTTGAAAATGTCCCTGTTTTACAGGTAATCCCCATGCAAAATGATCTTCGTGGTATACATTTGCTCCAGTTGCTACAATCCAGTCCACAAATCCTTTCTCTAGGAGTGTTTTGATTATTCCTCCAAATCCTACAGGTGTCATTGCTCCTGCGACTGTTAAGCAGATTGTTGCATCTTCTGCAATCATTTTTTGGTATAGTTTTGCGGCTTCACCTAATTGCCTTGCATTGAATCCAGAATTTGCATAAATCTCTACTAATTCTTTCACTGTTGTCTTAGAATCGAGTTTGATATGTGGTATATCCTTTCCCTCAAAATGATGATGATTCACACAAAAATTTGTATTATAAGTAAAATAAGCTTTTAGGATCTAATATTACGTGAACCGTCATCGCCTTCATCTTGAACCACATATTGTTTTACTACTTTTATCACATCATCAATTATATCACATAGGTGTACCTCAATTTCTGTACTAAACATTAACAATCCATCCTTTCCGCATGCCATAGTGATTCTATTTACTTTTTCATATCTGGTCATGGCATACTCTGGTTCACCAATTTCTGCTGAAAATTGCTTTCTAGTTTTCCATCTCATGATTGCTTGGGTCATTGATTTTTTTGTTTGATCTTTGTCAAAATGTCTCTGAATTCCACCCTGCATTTTCTCATACACGTCTCCGCTATACGAATTGTACACTCCCACGTAACGTATCTTATCATTTGATTCTAATAGTTCACTGCAAAGTTTTCCATAATCCATAACAAAACAGTTTCATTACTAAATACGTTATAAGGTTATTCATTTATTTTAATATGGTGGACCATAATCAACGATATGAAATTCGTTGATGTTCCTGATTCACAACGAATTAAACGTGAACCTGATAATCGCATTGTAATTCTTGCAGATGGAAAAATTATGCAAGAAGATGTAGTCATAAAACAAATTGAATTGTTACAATATAAGATCAAAAATGATGAAAAATTAGGTCAATATTCAATTATCACTGCATTAATTGATACCGCCCAAGGCACAATAGAAATTCTATATGATGAGGGATATCGTGGAGATGATGCACTCAATGAATCTGCAAATATGTTAATACAAAATTTAGGGCTGTCTGGATTAATACTTCGTAGTTTAATTTCTCTCAAAAACCAACTTGAAAAAAATTGAAAAGTAAAAACTATCATTACAAATTATCTACTGACGATCACAAACCTAAATGTGCATTATGTGATGATGGAAGTTCTTATTATTGTAACATGAATGATCTCTATTATTGTGAAAAACATGTTGTTGGACATGATGAAAATGAAACCTGACTGTTTAATACACAGTGATTTATCAAAAATTATTGGATGATACCTTCCGCAATCAGTGTATAGAAAAGATTGCAGCAAAAGTCACAGACGAAAACATTCCTTATGATGATCCATCTTCTGATGTCATGGAATATTTACAGAAATTTGCAATCAGTTTAGGTGTAGATATTTCAAATACTGAAGAAGTGGTAAATGAATCATTTTTGTACATTGCAATGAAAAATGCTAAAGATATTGATCCTTTAACCAAAGGTGATGAATTTGGTGCAGGATTCAGTTAACTGTTTATTGATTTAGTTTCTTATTGCTTTTTTTTACTAAATCTTTGTCATTTTATTATGTATCTCATACCGCATTAGAAAATTATAAGTGGTGTGACAGTCCTTGTATGGTATGGATGAATATGTGGATGAGAAAGCTCAAAAATGGAAAGATCTTAAATTAAAATGGTCTACTCCATTACCAATAAAATACACGCTTCAAGAAAAACCAAAATCGCCATTAAATGAAAAACAAATCGAGTCTGAATCT
>JABHJJ010000156.1 GCA_018691945.1 Candidatus Nitrosopelagicus sp.
CTGGTGAAGAAGGAAGTAATCCTGAAGTTCGTGTAAACTCTGGTGATGAAGTAACAGTCACTACAATTAATGCAGGAAAATCATTCCATGCATTTGGTGTTGTCTCAAACCCAGATGACTTTAACAGTGTTATTTTTGATTCTGCAATTGCTGCAGCAACAAACCCTCTAAAACCTGGTGAATCTGGTTCAGTAACATTCTTGGCTGGCGCACCTGGTACATATTACTACATCTGTACAGTTCCTGGACATGCATTACAAGGTATGCAAGGTTCATTCATTGTAGAGTAATTTGATCTTAAAATTCCTGGCTTTAGCGTCTCTTGTAATCTTATACTCACTAATGTTTATTGGTGGATACATTTCTGCAGCTGGATTAGGTCTAACATGTCCTGAATGGCCGCTGTGTCCAAATGGAGTAATGCCTAATGATGAGTACTTTATTGAATGGATTCATAGAACAGTTGCAGCAACAACTGGTGTTTTAATTTTAGCTACTACCATTACTGCATGGATTAACAAATCTGCAGGTAAAAAAATAAAGTTCACTAGTGCCTTTGCAAGTGTATTAGTTGTTACTCAAATTACATTAGGAGCTCTTGTTATAGATACTCAATTACATGCAGTATTGGTTGCAATTCATCTAGGTATTGGTATTCTATTATTTGCAATGACTTTACTTACTGTATTATTTGCATTTAAAATTGGAAAACAAATTATTGAATCTAAAGCCTAGATCTCTTTTTTAATAATCTTGAAACAAGCACAATCCCCATAACTCCTGCAAAAATTATACCTCCTGCGGCAATTGCACCTATGAAAATATAGCCAAATGGGGACTGTGTACTAATGTTGAAAGTATATGTCAAAACTCCTCCATCTTTTCCTGCATCATACAAATCTATTCGAAAAATATGATTTCCTGCCTCTTCAAAAATAAAGTTTTTTTGCATATGGCCATCGTCATATGACTCTGGTCTCCATGTGATTATTTGTTCATCATTGTAAAATATTCTCGCGCCCATAGTAAAACGATCAACTTCTTCAAGCTGATTATCTGTAACCCTAATCAAAATATCTGATTGTTCCCCAATCTGTGGAAACTCTGGCAGTGTTGCGATCTGAACTCTATATTCACCCAATGTTTGTTCTGAAGAATTAAACAGTGAATGTCCATATGCATTTGTTGTTGCTGTGATTGACACAAAAAGTAAAGGTAATATCAAAAACATACCAAATTTATTTTTCAACAAATTTGTTCCTTCTCCGATCAATATATTATAAATCAAAAATAGGATTGAAAATCGTGTAAAGCTTTAAATCCTCTCTGGAAAAAGTCACAATCGTTGACTGTAGTTAAGAAATCAATCGACATAAAGGCACCCGTAGATACAGTATTTACTTATTTTGCAAGACCAGAACATGTTTCTGATCAAATGTCTGAAAAAGGAGTAGGAATGACCGTTATTCCTATGGATATTAAGGCAGGAATGGGTGTAGGAACTACGTTTCGAGTAATTGGTGATTTTAGCGGAAAAAGACTCGAATGGGATTGTGAGACAACTGAATTTGTTAGAGGTGAAAAAATATCTGCAAAACAAATTAAAGGTAAATTCAAAAGTTGGGAAATCACCACCGAATTCAAAGAACTCTCTGATAATCTTACAAACGTTACCATGACTGTTAGTTATGAAATGCCATTAGGTCCACTAGGAGGAATCTTAGACAAAGTAAAATTCTCAAAATCTGCTGAAAATGGACTTGAAACTGCATTGTACAAAGTAAGAGGACTCTTAGAAGGAAATGGTTCAATTCCAGTTTATATCACACTAGATGCATATCAAAAACTTCTTGCAGAAAAGAAAAAGATGAACAATGTTCCAGTTTCAACTGTACTTACTGCAATTCTTGAAAAATATGAACAAGAACCAGAAATTAAAAACTAACCCTATATCCCAAGTTTAAATAATAACATCATTTTTTCATTTCTTTGTGTGGGTCTATAGCGCAGCCAGGTAGCGCACCGGACTCTTAATCCGGCTGTCGTGGGTTCGAATCCCACTAGACCCGCTTCATTTGAAATTATAATTGACCAACAATTTATCGCAATCAATCTCACAGAAAAATTCTTCACAATGCTATTATTCATCTGAACGAAAATAAGATATTGGAAAAACAAAAAAATGAACTTTATAATCATACGTCATACAAAAAAATCAATATAATAATTTCTGTCATAGTAAGTTTATTTTCAATACAATACCTTGCATTCATTTCATTCTTTAAAGTTAATTTCCCATATAGTAGCGATGTTCCTGACATAGTTTTTTTTACCTATGATTTTCTAAAACTAGGCCAGATTAATCTTCTTGATCCTGTTTCTGGACATTTCTTTGTCTTCCCAAGACTCATATCTTTCGTTAATCTATATTTTAATTCATTTGACGTAAATAATCTATTTTATCTGCAATGGGTCGTTATTTCA
>JABHJJ010000016.1 GCA_018691945.1 Candidatus Nitrosopelagicus sp.
AAGTTGCAAGTGAAACTCCACTAGAGGAAGCTGAAATGTTGTTGGGAAGTGAAGCAATTCAATTCATGAAATGGTTAAAAGATAATCCAGATAAAACATATAACGACTGGCTAAAAGACAAGAAAGCTATGTTAACTGACGAACAGAAAAAAGATCCAAAAATCATCGATCTTGAACCTTACCTACCGTCATTTGAAGATGTAATAAAAAAATATGAAGAAGAAAAAAAAGAAGATGAAACTACGCTAGAAGAATTTACAAAACACAAATTAAGATTGTTGGCAGAACGTGATCTTAATTCTGGTATCTCTAGTCTCATACCACTCACAAAAAAAACTTAACCCAATGGAATATTATCAATGTCAAAAACCCTTATCAAAGATCTTAAAAAGATAATCTTAATTCAACAACGAACTCTGTTTGCTGAAAAAAATGTCAGTAATATGCTGTTTGATAAATTAGTTAGAAACGACCATTTAATCTTAAATTCAGATTACAATTACTTATGTATGCAAGACAAAATGAACGCAGCTTTAAAAGAGGTCAATCTTTTAAAACGGATACTTGTATCAAATAATCTATCTCAGAAAGACATAGCCAAGAAAAAATTATCAATCAAAAGGAAAAGCTATGCCAAACGTAAATCAAAATAAATACGAAAATATATTCGCAGGTAATGAACATCATAGGGGAATTACATCTAACGGAAAATTTCCACACTATTTAGAAAAAAACAAATCTTTCAATCACGAAGAACATACAAAAGGAATTAAATCTCAAGGTTTAAGTCCATTACGTCAAAAGACAAATGAAGAAGAAGCAAATTGTATTTACGGTGGAATAGATTTTGATTTTGAAGTAATCCCACCTGCAAAAGAATTTTGTAAATTCATATATAATATTAGTCCCGAATTATTTGTTTTTGAATCCAAGTCTAGTGGTTATCACGTCTATTGGTTTGCTAGCGATTGGATAAAAGCAGGCAAAATGAAAGCTGCTATGGACCGATTAAAGAAAAAAATTAATCCAAAATATAAAGCAGATAGAGTTATTCCATACGAAACGAAGTTGAAAGATATTAAAAAACAATGTGGATTTTGGTTTAATGCACCCTACTTTGCAAACACAAGACGCTGCTTAAATCATTTAGGCGAGCCATTAAAATTAAAACAATTCGAATTAAAATATAAATTAAGAAAACATCATTTCCTTTCAGCTATTGTAGGTTGGAAAGCAGCTAAAAAAGGTCAAGAGAATTCAGAAGTAGGAAGACATCAAGTTTTATGGCGGGCAGCTTTATATCAAAAATACAGAATGCCTGGAGAAGAACAAATTTTAGATGAAATAAATAATTGCTTTAATCCACCTATTGAAGATGAAAGACAAATAGAACACGCAAAAGATTTAGGGGAAAAAGACGAAGAACACCTAGATAGAAATTTAAAAAATTACTTTAAAGAAATGGGTATTGAAGAAAAAATTCCAGAACCACCAAAAGATTTTTTTGAAGGTGCAGCCGAATACGAAGATTATCAATTCAATCCTGGTCCAAGATCCACGGACAATGGACCAAAGGATAATAAAAAAGATCCTGGAGCATGGCGTAATGGAATATTAGCCAAGGACCTGGAACAAGAAGAACTAAAACCGATTGAATGGGTTGTTGAAGGTCTTATTGCACCTGGACTAAATCTTATTGCCGGTAAATCAAAAATTGGAAAATCTTGGTTAGTGTTGTGGTTGGCTTATGCAGTTGAACAAGGTTTAGAAGTTTTAGGTTTCAAATGTACTAAAGGAAAGGTTTTACATTATTCTCTAGAGGACGGAAAAAATAGAACTAAAAACAGATGGAAAGTAATGGGTATTAAACCACAGGAAGCAAATTACCAATTCAGAGATCGTACACCAAAGATTCCACTATTAACTGACGGGCTAGAAGAAGAAATTGAAGATTGGATTAAAAACACTCCCGACGCAAAATTAGTAGTCATAGATGTTTATGTGAAAGTCAAAAAAACTTTGGGTGGATATAAATTAAACGCCTATGAAAATGATAATTATAATTTGCAGGATTTACAAACTCTTGCAACGAAATATGAAATTGCAATCGTTCTGGTCCACCATTTAAAAAAAATAAAAGCCGATGATGTATTTGATGAAATTACGGGATCAGCAGGAATACAATCAAACATGGATTCAATGATTGTTATTTCAAGTGATAGGACCAAAGGTAAAAACCCTATTTTAAGCTGTATTCCTAAAGACGCCGAACAGCAGGAATTTGAAATCGCATTAAATCCTAAATGTATTTGGCAAAATTTAGGAACACCTGGAATGGCAACTTTAACTAATATTCAAAACGCCATAATTAATTTTATGAAAGATGATAAAGAACGATCAGCAAAAGATATCATTGTTAATGTTCAAGAAAATTGCAAAAGCGAAAATTGGGGCGACGAACATATCAGAACTGAAATTACAAGATTAACAGAAAAATCTCGGTTAATGAAAATGAAACGGGGCATATACAAGAGCATGCCTTTTTAGACTTTATTACTTTTTCAAAAAGTCAAAAAGACAGAAAAGACAAGTAGCGTATGAATGCAAAATATAACTCTAGAAAAGGCAGAAAATTACAAAAACTCGTTGCTGAGAAGATATTAAAGACATTCCGACATTTAAAGAAATCAGATGTCCATGTTGCAGGAACGGGGGTTAATGGTCCCGATCTCGTATTATCGAGAATAGCAAAACGATTAATTCCATATCAATTCGAATGCAAAGCACAAAACAGATTAAAGACTGTGTGGCAGTGGAAAAGACAGTCCGAAAAAAATACAAATTTAGACGGCGTTGTTGTGATGAAATCCAATGGCAAAAAACCGTTGGTCGTTATTGATATGGATTTATTTTTTGATCTAATTAAGTGATTTTCAAA
>JABHJJ010000157.1 GCA_018691945.1 Candidatus Nitrosopelagicus sp.
ATAGATCAAGGATTTGATCAGAACCATTTCCAACTGAAATCATATTTTTTGGTACTTTCAAATATTTCGCAAGTGAATTGATAAAATTCTCAACCCCACCAAGTGGATAGGTTCGAATGTCAGAACGTTTTTGAGCTTCACGAATTAATTCTGTTTGGAATTCTTTTTTGATTGCAAGATTTTCGTTTGAATCTAGTTTCAATACATCATTAACTTTAGCTGGTTTTTGATATCCAGAAAGTTTTCCTAACTCATTTAATCTCTTTTCAAATTTTTTATTCATTTTAATCTCCTTTCCACAGCTTTGTAGTGATTTGGTAATCCTTCCGCATCAGTAAGTGTCTTTAAATTATCAGAAATTTCAGTTAAATCTGATTTTTTAGTCTTCACTATAGTTTGTAATTTTAGAAAGTCCAATACTGATAATCCTCCTCTAGTTCTACCAAGTCCATTAGTTGGGAGTATGTGATTTGTGCCTAGAAGATAATCACTAGCAGAGGATGGAGTATTATTTCCAATTAAAACTAAACCAGGACCAGTAATCTTTTTGGATAATGTTTTAGCATCTTTCACCATCAATTCTATGTGTTCTGGTGCAATTTTATTTGCTAATTCAATTACATCATTTTGATTCTTACATACTGCAATGAATCCATTCCTTGATATGCTTTGTTTTACAATAGAACTTCTCTCTACATCTGGAATTAATTTTTCAAGTGATTTTTGAATTTGTTTTGCCTTAGATTTTGATGTTGTAATAACAAAACACATTGTATCATTGCTGTGCTCTGCTTGAGATACAAGATCATATGCAATTAATTCAGGATCAGCACTTAAATCTGCTATAATTCCAAGTTCGGTTGGTCCTGCAATCATATCAATGGAAGTTTCTTCACTTACAATTGCCTTGGCAATACTAACGAACTTTCCTCCAGGTCCAACAATTTTATCTACTTTTGGTATTGATTTTGTTCCATATGCAAGTGCAGCAATTGCTTGTGCGCCACCTGCTTTGTAAATTTCTGCACCACAATTTTGTGCAACGGTGATTGTCATTGGATCAATTTTTCCATCAGAACTAGGTGGTGAAACAACTACAATTCTCTTGACTCCAGCTTCAGCAGCAGTAATTACAGACATTATTGCTGAACTTGGATACCTAGCTTGACCTCCAGGTATGTAACAACCTACACTAGGAATTGGTATAAAAGAAATGTTTGGGATTTTCTTGACTGATTCAATTAATCTCCTTTTGAGAATTTGCTGAGCCTTCGATAGTTTTATGGCAGATAATTGTAGTGCAGAAAATTCTGCATCAGTGATTTTCGCATTTTTAGACTCTTGTTTATTTACACGTAACTGTATTGTTTTTTTTCCATTGAATTTCTGTTCATATTTCTTTACAGCGACATCCCCATTCTTTCTAACATCATCTAGTATTGCTTGTACAATTTTTCTATCTTTTTGTGAGGTTTTTTGACGTCTGGATTCTACGAATGTATCGACGTTACGAACCTGTAATATCTTGATCAATTCTCTTCGTCACGTTTTATCTCCTCTAACTGAAGAATTTGCCGTGGTTCATGTACAACTATTCCTTGAGCAATCTTTCGAAGTTTTGGTATTAGCTTGTGGAAATCAGTTTTTAAGATTACAGTATTTACACCCAGCCAACCTTTTTCGCTTAATGGACTAACAGTTGGTCTTTTTAGTGAAGGGAGTTCCTTGAGAAGTTTTTTCAAATTATTTTCTTTAATGTTAAGATACAAGTGTAAGTATTTTTTTCCTTGAACCGCACCACTCATCAAAGTTACAATATCAAAGATTTTTTCACGTTTGTTCTTATCTTTTAGGGATTGTTTGTTTGCAATCAAATGTGCACTAGACGTCATTACAGTATCTATAATTTTAAGTCCATTTTGTTTCAGAGTTGTTCCAGTTTCTGTAACATCCATGATTGCATCTACATCTTCTGGAGGCTTTGCTTCTGTAGCACCAAATGATAAGTGAATTTGGACATTTTTGTTGGTTCCAACTCTCAGCCAAGGGGTTATAATCATTGGATCTTTATTTCCAAATGCCTTTTTGTAGGATTTACAACTTTTGATAAATTTTGAAGCATTTGTCAAATATTCAGAAGATAAACGAAGAATTTTTTTCTTTTTGGCATATTCCGCAAT
>JABHJJ010000158.1 GCA_018691945.1 Candidatus Nitrosopelagicus sp.
AAACTGGGATTCCAGATGATACTCCAAAACCTCAACCTGATCTAGATGATGAGGTAACAATTGTACCTGCAAGTGATTCTGGTGCACCTGGATGTGAAGAAACATCTTCTGGATGCTATCATCCTCAAATTCAATCAGTTGCATTTGGTGGAGTTGTAATAATGTCAAACACAGATAGTGCCGCACATACATTCACCGCTGGAACTCCTGGAGATGGCCCTACAGGTGAATTTGATACTGGATTATTGATGGCAAATAGTTCATTTGAATGGAGTGCAAATACCTATGGCCATGTTCCATACTTTTGTATGGTTCATCCTTGGATGATAGGCTCAATTTTAGTAGGTGAAGGCACTAGTATTCCAACCCCTGACCCAAAACCTGACACTAGAGTCGATTTAGATATTTCTACAAATTCCAAAGTCTATGATCTTGGAGATGTAGTTAATGTTGAGGTACAAGTTGAAGATGTATCTAATTCTCAAAGAGTCGCAGTTGATGTAACTGATCCTCGTGGTAATTCTGTAATTTCTAGAACCTTAACATTTACTTCAGATAGTAACGATTCCATTGAATTTAGAATTTCAGAGGATTTCAAAACTGGAACATACAAAGTAATTGCAACAACATTATCTGATGGTAAGACAATCAAAGATTCAACTCATTTTAAGATAAAATCACAATTCAACTCATTTAAAATTTCAAATGTTGATGTAACCGATCAACAAGGAAACCCATCTAACTTAGAAGCAGGTGAACTTGGATTCATTAAAGTAGATTTAGAATCAAACAAACTCATTTCAACTTTGGTTACTGTAAATATTTTTGATTCAGAATTAACCAGTATTGGAATTGGTTCAGTAAAGACTACATTATCCTCAGGGGATTCTGAAATTATTTTATCATTTATGATTCCTGATGATGCCGCACAGGGCACTGCTGATGTTTTTGTCAACGCATTTTCTGATTGGCCAAGTAATGGTGGAATACCATTAACTAACGAGTTTGCAATTGCAGAATCTATTGGTAATGGTTCACCAAATCCTGAACCAATATCAGAAGCAGCAGCAGACAAAGCAGCAGCAGACAAAGCAGCAGCAGACAAAGCAGCAGCAGACAAAGCAGCAGGGAATTCAATTATAGTTACAACAGACAAAGCATCCTATTCAGAAGGACAAACAATTGTAATTACAGGGGAAGTTAAGAATATCATTTTAGGAAAATCTGCAAGTGTTATTGTCAAAGCCCCTAATGGGAACTTGGTATCAATTGCACAAGTAGAAGTTGATTCTAACAAAAAATTTAGAACTGAAGTGACTGCTGGTGGTGCATTGATGAAAGCATCAGGTGTTTATAGAATAACAGTTCAATATGTAACTGAAAATATTTCAGATACTACAACTTTTGAATTTGGAGGTAGTACTGTCACTCCTTCAACTAATGATAATTCTGGAACAATTACTGATACAACGATTTCAATTTCTGGAACAAATGAATTAATTGAATATACCATATCTGGAGGAGAACTATATTCTATTACTACTGATCAAGACTTTAATTCATTGATTATATCCATGGATAGTTCGGGTACTGGAATATTATCTTTGACTATCCCTAGAACTATTTTGGATTCTACATTTGAGGGCAACGATGATGATTTTATTGTTTTAGTTGATGGTGATGAACCACTCTTTTCTGAGATAAAAAACACTTATTCTCATAGAACACTTTCAATTCAACTCCAAAGTGGTTCAGAAGAAATAGAAATCATTGGAAGTAAGGTGATACGAAATTGAAATCAATTCTAATTTTACTATTATTGGTACCATTGATGTTAACACCCGCATTTGCACAATCCCTAATCACATTTGATGTGGATACTACAAAATTTGCGCCAGGGGAAATTGTAGAGTTGACTGGAACAGTTGATGCAGGACTAGAAGGACACCCAGTTGCAGTTGAAATCAAAGATGTTGATGGTAATTTGATTTTGATTCGAACAGTAACTTCTGATAGTAACGGTGAATTTACATTAAAATTCAAAGTTCCAAGTACTGCATCAACTGGTGAATTTGACATTACTACTAATGTTGAACTTGACGGACAAACAATTTCTGGAGTTGATGTTGATGATGTTGTAGAATTTACTCCTATAGCAGAACCTGAAACTCAAATGGATACTGAACCAACAAATGATCCAGTATGTGGTGCTGGAACCGTATTACAAGATGGAATGTGTGTAGTAGATACTACAAAGACTAACTCAAAAACTACAGAGTCTAGTTCAGAAAAATCATCAAAAGGTGGAGGTTGTCTAATCGCTACTGCAACCTATGGCTCTGAACTATCCCCTGAAGTTCAAAAATTAAGAGAACTCAGAGATAATTCACTTCTTCAAACAGAATCAGGCACAAATTTCATCAATTCCTTCAATGAAATCTACTATTCCTTCTCACCAATAATTGCAGATTATGAAAGAGAAAATCCGGCCTTCAAAGAGACAGTAAAATTATTCATTACTCCAATGATTACTAGTTTATCAATTCTAAACTATGTTGAGATGGATTCAGAGGAATCAGTTTTGGGATACGGGATTTCTTTGATTGTACTAAATGGTATGATGTATGTTGGAATTCCTGTATTTACAATTGTTGGAATTAGAAAATACTCTAGTTTAAT
>JABHJJ010000159.1 GCA_018691945.1 Candidatus Nitrosopelagicus sp.
AAAAAATTAATGGTTCTGGTCTAGTTAGCATTCCTGGTTTGATTGATACTCATGTACACTATGGTGTTTATTCTCCTATTGATCAGGCTGCAACAACTGAATCACATGCTGCTGCAATAGGTGGTGTTACTACAATGATGAGAATGTTTAGATTAAACGGCTCATACAAAGACTCTCTTCAAAAACATCTATCCGCAAGTCAGAATTCACATTATATTGATTATACTCTACACGCATCAATTTTTGATAATTCTCAAATTGACGAAATGAATTATTGTAAGGAAAATAAAATCATTTCATTCAAAATTTACATGAACCTTGGAGGCGATGTGGGTCATGTGTATATGGAAATGAATCCAGGTGAACAAAAATTGATTTCTGCTGAGGTAAATGTAACAAATGAATTAGTTGAAAAAATTGTAAAAAAAGCAGCATTACTTGATTGTCCTGTTTTAGTTCATGCAGAAGATTACCAAGAATGTGCTTGTGGAATGAAAACTCAAAAAGAAAAAAATCATGATGGTCTAAATGCGTGGTCTGAAAGTCGTTCTCCTAATTTTGAAGCAAAAGCTATTCAAACAATATGTGAATATGGGAGAAAATATAATTGTCAAATTTACTTTGTACATATCGGCTCAAAACTAGCATTAGAAAAAATAAAAGAAGAAAAACAGAAAGGTACCAAAATTTTTGTCGAAACATGTCCTCATTATCTAACCTTGTCACATGAAAGTCAAACTGGTTATCTTGCAAAAGTTATGCCTCCAATTAGAACAAAAAATGATATACAATCTGTATGGACTGCCATACAAAATAATGAAATTGATACGATTGGAACTGATCATGTCGCTAATCAATTAAAACTCAAACTTGGTGGAGATGATGTCTGGAGTGCTTTAGCTGGATTTCCTGGAATTGGAACATCATTACCAATTCTACTTAGTGAGGGAATTAACAAAAATAAAATTAATTTGAATCAGTTAGTTAATTTAACAAGTACAAATGCTTCTAAAATTTTTGGTCTATCTAGTAAAGGACATCTCGCAATAGGGTATGATGCAGACATTGCAATGATTGATCTAAAAAAAGAAGCAAAAGTTTCTCCTGAACTCTTTGGTGGATTTTCTGATTATCTTGTATATGATGGATGGAATTTGAAAGGATGGCCTATCAAAACAATTGTTAGAGGTACTGTTGTTGCTGAAAATTTTGAAGTAATTGGTAAACCTGGATATGGTAATATTGTGCCACGAGAATTAAGTTAAAATTTCAAATTTACCGTTTGCTTTTGCCTTGTAAATTATATCTGGTTTTCTTGTAAAAATTCCAACCTCTATTACTCCTGCAATATTGAGTAACTTTTGCTGTAGTGCTTTTGGATTCTTGATTATTCCAAAATCACAATCTAGTATAATATTTGAATTTTCAGTAAAAAATGGATATCCTCTATCAAGTATTCGTAATTCTGGTTTACCCCCAATTTTTTCAATTTTTTTCCAAATAATTTGTCTTGCTAATGGATGAATCTCAATTGGAACTGTTCTGTTAAAATCTTTGACAAATTTTGAATTATCTGCTATAATGATAACTTTTTTTGCAGCACTAATCAGAATGTTTTCTTTTAACAATGCTCCACCACCACCCTTTATCAAAAATTTATTTTTGTCAATTTGATCTGCACCATCAAAAACTAAATCAATTTTGTCAATTTGTTCTGCATCAATTAATTGTAAACCACCTTTTTCAGCAATCAATTTTATTTGCATTGATGTTGGTACACATTCAACTGAAATTTTTTTTGTTTTGATATATTTTGATAATAATTTTACTAATACAGTTGCAGCACGTCCACTTCCTAAACCTAACACATAACCATCTTTTACATTTTTCAAAGCATCCAAAGATAATGCCTTAATGGCACCATCAAATGACATTAATCGACCTCTGCTTGTTCAATTTTTGATAAAGTTTTTAGAATTTTTGATTTTATTTGTTCAATGTCATCATCTTCATCATCAATTTCCGACTCTTCTGGTAATTCTACAATTGGTTTAGGCATTTCATTTAAAACTGGTTTTACAACATGTTCTGGTTCATCTTTGGTTACTGGAATTACACTTTGTTCTTTAATTTCTGGGGTCTCAATTTTTTGACTTTCTTGCATCTTTGGTTTCATTGGCGGTGGTGTTATAACATCACTGCTTAATTGTGATAACATCTGATCATATTTTGATTGTTTAACTGGATCTAATTTTGGTAAAGATGTTAAAGTTGTAATTTCAAACTTCTTTGAACTTCTGTTAACAAATTCTACAATTGGTTTTTCGAAGACTGCTTTTGATTTCTCTTCTTTATTTTCAATTCCATTTGAGTTCTTATTATTTTTCTTAATCTGAACATTATTTTGTGTTTGTGCAACTTCTATTTTTGATGTTAATTCATATAATCTTTGATCAAGTTGGGATAATTTTTGATCCATTAGTGTGATTAGCCCGTCGCCTAATGGTCCCAAATCCGGATGTTTACTTGCATTTTCTAGCTTTTCAATTCTTGTAATTATTACGCCTAGTTGATGTTGGTATCTTAACAGTAGTCTATCTTTTTGAATTTTTGTTAAATCTGATTCATTTTGATATAATCGTGCAATTGTTTTTGTCAGAATATCTTTTTCAATTTGTAATGATTGTAATTGACTTACAATGTGTATATTGGCACCTATGGTTGGAGTTTGTAATTTATTTTTTGATTTAAAAAATTGTTTCAACATAATTATAGCGCAGGTACGCTCCGTTTAATCCATGAGTATTTTCGTCTCTTTGCATCTGGATGTCCACAACTTGCACATCTATCTAGACGTCTATGAAATGCGTTATTTCCACATCTTCTACATCTGATATGTGTATGAGATTTGTTGTGCTTTCCCATTGATGGTGTACCTCTAGTCATTAGAGAACACCTATTCTGCTGGAGGAGATATCATAACTACATTATCTCCACGAACTACAATGGATCCGAGACTTTTTGATTCACCTTCAGAAGGGATTTCTTCTGATTGGTCTAG
>JABHJJ010000160.1 GCA_018691945.1 Candidatus Nitrosopelagicus sp.
AGTTTGATTGCTGCAGTTCTTGCTGTGTCTATTGGAATTCTAGTAATTCATGTTAACTTTGTAATTTTCCAGGGAATTTATGATGCTATAGTTCGTGATATGACTGAATATAGATTTGGCGATATCTTTGTCAGCCATGAAGAAGAAGCAACAATAGAAAGATCTCACTTAGTTTACACAAATTGGTTTGAAAGGGTATCCTTGGTAAAATCTGCAACCCCCCGGCTTTCGGGCAGTGCAGATATAGAATTTAGAAGCATGGGACAATTTCACGAAGAATTTGATGTTCCTGTACTTGGTGTAGAACCTGTATCTGACATTATGGCATCCGAAATTCATACAACAGTAAGTGACGGTCAGTATGTTTATGCAAGAAATTCAATTGTAGTTGGAGAAACTGTTGCAAGAGATTTAGGTGGTGTAAGAGTAGGTGATAACTTAAAATTAATTATGATTAATCAGGGCGGTGAAGAAAATTCAAAAAGATTTGTAGTTACTGGAATATCAAAAACTGCTGGAGGTCAAGGATTTGATAGTAATGTGATTATTCACATTGATACACTTCGAAGTTTACTTGATAGGCCAGATGAATCAAATTCAATATTTGTAAAACTACATGAAAAAAATCCTGAAGCTGCATTAGATATAAGAAAACAATTCTTAGTTGCATATGCTAACGATGATCTAAAGGCACAAACAATTGAAGAATCTGCAGAAGGGACACTGAAAGGATTTCGTTCTGGAATTGCAATGATTAATTTAATTGGTTACTTTGGAATGGGCTCTTCTGCATTTGCAATTGTTACTATTCAAATGATGTTAGTAAATAGTAAAACTAGAGAAATTGGCGTAATGCGAGCAATTGGTGCAAAACGAAAAGATATCTTAATGGTATTCATATTGCAAGGAATGATTATTGGTGCAATTGGTGCAGGAGCAGGAACTGGAATTGGACTGGTATATACAACATATGCAAAAGAAACTAACATGCAATTTCAAGGAAGTTTAGCACTTGAAGTAAATTATAACTGGTACAAAATTGGAGAAACTGGTCTTTTGGCATTTGTATTAGCAATTCTTGCCTCAATTTATCCCTCGTATAGGGCTACAAAACTTCAACCAGTGGAGGCTATGAGAAATGTCTGATATTGTTTTAGAACTACAAAATGTCACAAGAATTTTTGGTGAAGGTGATACACAAGTGAAAGCATTAGATGATGTTTCGTTTAGTATCAAACGTGGTGAATTTGTTTTAATTGTTGGAAGTTCTGGTTCTGGAAAATCTACATTATTAAACATGATTGGACTTTTAGACAAACCAACCAGCGGTAAAGTGATACTAGATGGAAAACAAACAACCACTCTAAACGATGGACAAGTCTCTCAATATAGAAATGAGAAATTAGGATTTGTTTTCCAATTTGCAAATTTACTGCCAGATTTGACAGTTTTAGAAAATGTAATGCTTCCACAGCAAATACAACGAAGTTCTGAAGATATTCGTCAAAATGCTACTGATTTACTGATTAAAGTTGGTTTAGAGGATCAAATCAACAAACGCTCAAACAAAATCTCTGGCGGACAAGCACAAAGAGCAGCAATTGCTAGAGGATTGGTTAATCGTCCAACCATTGTATTGGCAGATGAACCAACCGGAAATCTCGATTCAGTTACTGCTGGAAAAGTTGTAAAACTAGCAAAAACAATGGCTAAGGAATTAAACCAAACATTCATTATTGTAACACATGATAGAGACCAATTTCCAGATGTTGATAGGGTAATTACAATCATAGACGGAAAGGCATTTGATGGAAAAGAAACTATAATGGAGATTACATCATGAAAACACTAATCATATTATTTACTATCTTTTTAATTTCAACTTCTCTTACACCGTTATCTTTTGCATATGATGGTGCTAGACTTGGACCTGCTGATGTGGCTGAAGGTGTTTTACGTAAACAAATTCTTAGTGTAAAATTCTTAGATGCATATTTTGGTACTGACGGTTCAAAAATTGAGGTTGCACCTGGTGACAAAAATGTTCCATTTACTGTAATAATGAGTAATGTAGGAACGCAAGATATTACTGGAATTAAAGGAAAACTCTCCCTTCCTGCAGCATACCAATCTCCAAGTGGTAGAGGTGTTGCAATAGTTGCTGATAATGATTCAAAAGCATCTGCTGGAAATACCTTCGCTCTAACATTTTTTGTTGATGTTTCCAGTCTAGCTACTATCAAAGATTATTCGGGAACTATCGAACTTAGCTTTTCACGACTAAGGGAATCTGGTGAAAGAAATGAAACATTTCCTTTCACTTTCAAACTTACTGGTGATAGTATAGTTAATCTAAAAACATTATCGGGCGCACTTACGTCAATTGTAAATAATTTGGTCGTAATTGAAATATCAAATGCAGGTAGTGCACCATTAAACAATGTGGACATTGTTCTACAAAATGATCTCACTTCCGTTTCTTCATCTTCAAAATCTATTACAAACTTGGAAAATGTAATTTTTGATCAATCAAATTGGGATGTAGGAACTATAGGTCCACAATCAGCTGTAACATTTTCTTTCCATGCATTTATTCCCGAGTCAATCAAAAATGAACCTCTGCATCTACCAATGTCAATTACATATTATAATGCACATGGAGAAAAGCAAACTATTACTAGAGTTGCAGACTTTTACATTAATGGTTTAATTGATCCATCAATTTATGGTGTTAAGGTTATTGATTTATCTGGAAAACCTACAGTTATAGGTGAAATTTTAAACGAAGGAAATAGTGATGGATTATTTGGATTTGTTACTCTAAAACC
>JABHJJ010000161.1 GCA_018691945.1 Candidatus Nitrosopelagicus sp.
GAAGTGCTCCCATCGGGAATTTGCTCATTAGTTAAGTTCCCCAACATCTCACAGTCGTGAGTTGTCATTGTATTTTTCAATGCTAGATTTAGGAACTAATTTGATTTAAGATTGTAGTTTTCATTTTGAAAGTATTACTTTGAAAGTGGGTAAGTGACACTAGATCTTAAGCATTTTTGAAGGATATTACATTGTAATCATAATTCTTAACTTATGGCAATTTGATTAACAGTGTTGAAATTAGTTCCAGAAATTATACTTCAAAGATACATTCAAGATCAATTTGATCAATTTCAAAATACGTTTGAGAAATTATTTGATTCGCGAATTTCATATGTTAGACGTAATGTTCCTGAAGACAAATTTCCTGATCTATATTTTGTACTAGAAGACAAACGCGAAATTCCTATAGAGGTGGAATGGAAAACAAGTAATTTTGATCATGCCGATAATCCAGAATTTGCAATTTTCGTAGAACAAAATGGCATTGTCATAGTTGCAATTGAAGAAAAAAATTCCTCACTAGGATCAATCAAACAATTAACAGTTTCATTAGATAAATTTGAAAAATGGTTTGAAAGTCACGCTGGAGAAATTGTTCGAGAATCACTTGTACCATTACGTGAAATGGAAAAAAAGAAGAGATTACCAAAATTATGGCTTACACTTCTTACAAAGAAAGGTGGTGCATTACAACATTTCAAACCTGCATTAGAATACAAAACTTGGGGTCTTCAAAAAAATTATAATGTAAATCATGAAACACATCTTGAAGGTATTCAGGAGGGAGATATGATTGCATTTCTTGCAGGATTACATGGTAATTTTAAATCAAAAAATACGGGAACAAAAGTTAGTGGAAGATACCCCCTTCCAGAATGGATAAAAAAATCATTTAATGGATATTTTGAACATATTTGCGTTTTCAAAGTTACAAGAGGATACTTTTATGATAACAAAATTGAATCTAAAATTTGGGAGACAAATCCTAATGGGAAATGGAAAGACGAATTATTTCCTCATAGATTTGAATTTGAAAGAGATCCTCTCTTCATTATGAAAGATTTGAAAGTACGAAAATTGTCATTAACAACAAAAAAAGAACTTCACAGTATCGTGTATTCTAATATTGGAATCTGTGAACCTTCAACATTAGTCGATATTCTACATAATGGTATGCAGGTCAAAAATAATGAATATGAAAAAGCATTAGAAGAAATTCATACATCCTAATTATAATCGAGTCTCTACCTTGATTCAAATCGTGACAATAAAATTTAATCTATTTTTTTTTAATTTTGTGACCATTCTTAAAATTACATTGATGACAAAGAGGAATGATATTTTCAATACTGTCTGAACCTCCGTTAGATAGTGCAATAATGTGTTCTTCTGTGATTTTGAATTTTGCTTTACCCTTTGAGAATGGTATGTCTCCCCATTTTCTTTCACATTGTGGGCATTCTGGATATTTTTTTAATTTTTCAAGAAATTCTTCACGTGTATGAGAACCTTCTGCTTTGTTTTTTCTATCTGTGTAAGTCTTTGATCTTTCTTGTCTACATGACTTACAATACCTGTTAATTTTGCCACTACTGGACGTCCACGTACTCCAATTATTGTGTCCTTTACCACAAGTTTCTTTGAGAACCAATACAAATTATTATCACAACCCCTTATTATCAAAATAGAAATAGGAAATCAATATGAACAACAGTTTTCTTTGTAAATCATGCCAGAAGAAAATAACGAAAAATTAGATAAAGCTATAGATTGGGAAAAAACAGCACTTCTAACCGATTCAGATGAAGCAGATGCAATTGGTAAAGACGGTAATAAATATCGAATTACAACAGACGGTCCATTGCCAATTGGAAACTTAGAGAAAGGTGAGGAATTAGCCAAACAAGGCAAACATGAAGAAGCTATTGTATATTATGATGCAGCAATAGAAGAAGACAAAAGAATAACTCGTGACGAAGATGACGAAAGTGACGAAGGTGACGAAAGTCCAATGTTACTATATCACAAAGCTGAGTCATTGACAGCACTAGGTAGAGGTGAGGAAGCAAAGCAATGTGTTGATAGAGCCAAGGAATTAGAACCAAACGGGCCACCACAACCACCATCAAAACCAGAAAACAAATAAAATTATTAATTAAATTTTAAA
>JABHJJ010000017.1 GCA_018691945.1 Candidatus Nitrosopelagicus sp.
ATTCATTTTGAATTTCTAAAATTTCGCTTTTGTATCTACGAAACGTTCTCTCACTAATTTTGACATTGTTTTTTTCTAGATAATCTAATGATTCAACAGTTGTTAGTCTTTGAATTATACAGTTTTTTACTAATGATTTTGTGTGTTCTGGAATTTCTGCCATAATTTAACATTAAACAGATCAGCTAAAAAGTTCTTTGAGGAGATAGTATTACTCGAGTATTATTCTAGTATTACAATAATTAGAAAACAAATTTGGAAATGCTGATCTTTTAAAACACAGAGCATAAAACAAGTATAGGATTTGTAATAAAATGAAGGAAGATAATGTTATAGATAATAAAAAAATTCTTTTAAAAGATGAATTATTCAAGATTTTGCCAAAAACTGAGAATGCCAGTATTGCAGTTGGTTATTTTTTCATTTCTGGTCTTGCAGCAATTATACAACCCATACAAAATGTGGATAAAATTCGGCTACTAATTTCCAATACAACAGATGAAAAAACTGCTGAATCTTTAATCGAAGGATTTCAGAGTATAAGAGAAGTATGTACAGAAGTCGACAAGAAAAATTTTGTCAACGAAGATAGAAAAACAAGAGTGAAAGAAGGTGTCAAAAATAACATGACAGAATCATTGGAAAGAATGGAGCAAACCAATGATGATAAAACGGTGGTGGAAATTCTAATCCAAATGATGAAGTCAAAGCAAATTGAAGTTAGAGTTTATCCAAAAGAAAAACTTCATGCAAAGGCATACATTTTCGAACCAAAAGATACAGATTTTGCTCAAGGATTGGGAATAGTTGGTTCAAGTAATCTATCTCTTGCAGGAATATCAGAAAACAGTGAATTAAATCTAAAGACACTCAATACTCCAGATGTAAAGCAACTTTTAGAATGGTTTGATGGTTTATGGGAAATTGGATTAGAATTCACAGAAGACTTTGAAATAATTTTACAAAAATCCTGGGCAGGAAAAACATACTCCCCATACGAACTGTTTCTAAAAGCCGCATACCTGGAGTATAAAAATAAACTTGAAAGACAGCACGAGATTGATCCAATTTGGGGAACAACATTCCCAAAATTATTTCCATTTCAGAAAAATGCAGTTGACCAAGGATTAACTATGTTTGAATTGTTTGGTGGCGTAATAATTGGAGATGTTGTAGGTTTAGGAAAGACATATGTCGGAACTGCATTGCTAAAATATTTACAATTACAAGAGTACAGACCTCTAATCATTTGTCCACCAACACTTATTCCAATGTGGCAAAAATTCTGTACAGAGTATGAAGTTGATGCAAAAATTTTATCACGAGGAAAACTATCTCAAGATAATTTCGAGTTGTATCAAGATTATTACTACAAAGATAGAGATTTGGTATTAATAGATGAAAGTCATCATTTCAGAAACCATACATCAAGACAGTATGAAAATTTGCATCAATTTATGCAAGCACGTGATGCTAAAGCAATTTTACTTACTGCAACACCATTTTCTAACACTGCTACAGACATAAAAAATCAGATAATGTTATTTCATCAAACAGAAAAAACATTCATTCCTCCTGCAAATGAAACTGACCTTAAAAGATATTTCCTGCAGGTGAAAAATGGAGAAGCCGATTTGGTACATTTCCTTAGAAACATCATGGTTCGTAGAACCAGAAGATACGTTCTCAACCAATGGGGAAAAGAAGATAATGATGGTAGAAAATATCTCCAAGTAGGAGATGAAAACAAGTATTTCCCAAAACGCAAAATGGTTACTGAACGATATGACATTAACAAAGTTTACCAAAGAAAATATGAGAAAATCGTAGGTTTGATCGATAAAGAAAATCTTACTTTTGCAAGATATAGCGTAGGACTTTATCTGAAAAAAGAATACCAAGGTGTAGAACTATACAAAGATCTTGGAATTGCAGGAACAAAACTTGTAGGATTGATTAGAACCTTATTACTAAAAAGAATGGAAAGTAGCCTTGAAGCATTCAAACAAAGCATCAGACACTATATCAATTCACATAAAATTTTCATTAAATTATTAGAAGAAGGAATTATGCCAATAGGAGATGTTTCATACAAGGCAATGTATGATATTGCACAATCTGATCCTGATTCCATAAATGATCCAGAAACAGTTGACGAGTTTAAGAAAAAAATTCAAGAAGCAGGTGAAACAAAATACAAGTTTGAAGCATTCGATGTAGATAAATTAATTTTAGACGTACAAAATGATATTGAAACTTTTGAAACAATTGATGGTTTAATTCACAGACTCACATGGAAAACTGATGATAAATTACAGAAACTACAAAAATTATTAGACAATGATTATGCGGGAATGAAAGTTTTGATATTTAGTGAATTTACAACCACAGCAAATTATCTTGATGATTATCTAAAATGGAAAGGAATCAAAGTGCAAGTAGATTCCACTGGAAATGCAATTCAGTGTGCTAGAAAATTTGATCCAGAA
>JABHJJ010000001.1 GCA_018691945.1 Candidatus Nitrosopelagicus sp.
ATTAGATTGTCAACGTTTGAAAGGATGGTTGCAATTTTTTGTTGTTCTGGAAGTGGAGGGAGTGGGATGTGCAATGTTTTAATTATTTCTTGATTTATGTTTGGTTGTCCTGCACCCATTCCAAAACTAATCAAAATATTTTTCATTGAAATTAGTAATTGTTGAAGATAAAATGAATCAAAATTAGTATTGGGAAGTATTGCACATATAGCTTGATTTGTAGTTGCTTCTTTTTCAAGTATGGCTGTTTTTCCAATAGTTACACCATACATTGCAATTAACAATGTATTTTTTGGAAATAATTTTGCTGAAGATTCAGATAAACCTTTTTCACTAATTTTTTCTTCAGATTCTGAAAGGAAATTATTCTTTAACTCACCACTCTTAATCCACGGAATTTGACCACCATAATATTCAGAATTATCTCTGTTTGGAGTACCTCCACTTGTAATCTTATTACAAAAATGTTCAATTCTACCATATTCCCACTCTTCAGGAATCTCTATCTCTTTACCAAACAGCCAAGGGACTGATTTGTAGCCCTTTCTAGGCGTAACTAGACTCAAACTCTTACCTCTCCAGTTAGTAGTTTCTGCATAAGTGATTTCTTTAATTTTTCTAGTTTCTCCTTGTACTGTTCTTGTGATGTGATTTTAGAGTCAATATTTGAGAGAATGGAAGAAATCTTTTGTTGTTCTGAAAGTGGAGGAATTAGAATTTGCATTTTTGTAATTGTATCCATTCGTATAGAATCCACAGAAGCATTTGCATTCATAGACATAGCTCTGGCAAAGAAATTTCTTTTAAAATAATAAAAGAAATAAAATCCGTTAAGATTTTTAGAAAAATTACTTATTTTGTAAGCTCTTTGATGTAAATCAAATTTCTCATTTACATAATGGAAAACTTTTCCAGTACCGACACCATCACCTGCGGTTAACACAGATTCTTCATCAAAAGAAAATGAATCAATTCTTTCAATTTTTTGTGATCTTACGTAAAATGGATATTTTCCATTTTGAACCCTATCTTGGGTATTTTTAGAACCAGTTGTAACTTCTACATGATTTTGAATCTCATTAACTTCCCACTCTTCAGGAATCTCTATCTCCTTACCAAACAGCCAAGGCACTTTTTTGAATTTAGTGTGACCAATACCTCGAGTTAGCAACTTTTGCATCAGTCCTTTTTTTACTTTTGTGGAATGAGTAATTACTTTTTCAGTTGATTCAATTAAATTATCAACGTTTGATAGTATTGTTGCAATTTTTTGTTGTTCTTTTACATCTGGATATAAAATCACTATGTTTCTAAGAATGCTTTGTGAAATTTTTGGCTGAGCAGCAGTTTCAGCTAACCGATTAATGTTAATTTTTAATAAATATCTAAATAAAAAATCAATATTGATTTCTTCATTTAATGAATTAATAAAAATGGCATTATCTGTTATCCAACATTGTTCTTTTGATATGTGAATTGAACCACAGTAAGCTCCAACTCTACCGATAATAATTGTGGGATTTTTTGTAATCGATTTATTATGAAATCCATTAATTCCATTACCTCCAAACACTGGAATGTTTCCTTTTTGTTGTTGTGTAACAGGTAAAAATTCTCCACTTGAAAATTTACATAGATTTTTCAGTTTTTCTTTTTTGTAGCCTTTTCTAGGCGTAACTAGGCTCAAAGTTTGATATTCAAGCCCTTCAGGTCAGCCTCTACAAGTTTTTTCAGTTTATCTTGTTCAGAGTATGATTCCTTCAACTCATCATATGCCTCTTGGATGTCAATTGGTTCTTCAGGTTCAGAAATGTCGACATACCTTGGAACGTTTAGGTTAAACTCGTTTTCTTCAAGTTCTGCAATATCTGCAACATGGCAGTACTTGTCTACATCCTCAAACTTGTCATATGCTGATACCATCTTTTTGAGATCCTCTACACGTAACTTGTTTCGGTTCTTTCCTTCTTGGAAATCTTTTGCACCATAAATGAAAATTATTTTATTTTTTCTTTTGGCAGGTTTGTTCTTGTTGAGTATCATTACACATGCAGGGATACTAGTTCCCCAAAACATCTTTTGTGGTAATGCAATGATTGCCTCAATTACATCACCTTGTAGATTATTTTCTTCATCTCCTAATATCATGTTCTTTCTAATTTTTCCTTCCTCGCCCCCACGAAATAGAACACCTTGTGAACAAATGATTCCTGCTTGACCTTTTTCATTTAGTGATGCTAA
>JABHJJ010000162.1 GCA_018691945.1 Candidatus Nitrosopelagicus sp.
ATAACACCTTATACTGAAATTGATGAAAAAGAAAGAAAACTTGTAGAGGATTTAATTTTTAATACTCATCCAAATGCATTATCTGATTTAATTTCTCATTTTGAAAATATCAGTCAAGATTCTACATCACAAAAAAAGAAAGTTGATGTTGATCCATCCTGGCCTGCTGGTAAACGTTCAAACTTTAGAATAATTAATCGTCTTAAAGATGGGATTCAAAATGATGTGGTTTCTGCAATTGCTGAAAAACTACCTGACAAGGATTTACTAATAGATAATGATGGAATTTTGTCAATTAATGCTAGTAAGGAAATCACCCATCAAGGTGCTATTCAAACATTAAATGAGGATCTTTTACCTGCGATGAAAATTGTTGGTGACAAATTTGGTGCAGGAGAATTAATTCTTCCATTTGTACTAAAATCTGCAGAATGCATGAAGGCTGCAGTTAAAGAGTTAGAAAAATATCTTTTAAAAGAAGAAGGAACCAGTAAGGGAATTCTGGTTTTAGGAACAGTTTATGGTGATGTACATGATATTGGGAAAAATTTGGTAAAAACAATTTTTGAGAATAATGGTTACACTGTACATGATCTAGGTAAACAAGTACCACTCCAAAAATTTGTTGAAAAAATCAAAGAAGTAAACCCTGATGCGGTTGGTTTATCTGCACTGTTGGTATCTACATCCAAACAAATGCAATTTTTTGTTGAACATGCAAGAAAAACTGATGTCAACATTCCAGTATTATGTGGGGGTGCTGCAATAAACAGCAATTACATTAATCGAATTGCAAAACAAGATGGACTCTATGAGTCTGGAATCTTTTATTGTGGAACTATGTTTGATGGTCTTAAAACCATGGACAAGTTAGTATCTAAAGAAAAGGATGAGTTTGTTAGTGCTTGGAAAGAAAAAATATCCAAATGGGAAGAAAGTAAAGTAAAACAAATTGCATCTGAGGATCTCCCTAGAAGTAATGTAAAACCTATTTCTCCTCCAACTCCTCCAAAACTTAATGAAGTTATAAGACTAAAATCTGAAGACTTTGATCTAAATGAAATCTGGAATCATCTAAACAAAAAATCACTCTTCAAGTTATCATGGGGAATCAAAGGAAACTCCAAAACTGATACAATTAATGATCCTGAAAAACTTCTTGATGAATGGAAAAAACGTGTGATAAATGATAATCTTTTTGAACCACAAGCGGTGTATGGATATTTTTCATGTCATAATCGTGATAATAAATTAGTTGTAGATGGATTAGATGGTCAAGATGTAATTTTTGATTTTCCCCGTTCATCTAAAACTAAACATCTATGTTTAACAGATTACTTTGGTGATGATGATATTGTTGCATTCCAATCTGTAACTGTTGGTACAAAAGCTGCTGAATTAATTGAAAAATGGGATAAAGAGGACAAGTATACTGATGCATATTATTTGCACGGTCTTGCTGTTGAAACAGCCGAAGCAATGGCAGAATGGATTAATCAAAAAATTAAAACTGAATTAGCATTATCTGATAACGGTGGTTTAAGATACAGTTGGGGATATCCAAGTTGCCCTGATACTACACAACAACATTTAGTATGGAAATTAATTCATGGGGAAAAATCTGGAATGGAGCTGACAGAATCTGGACAAATCATTCCTGAACAATCAACTGCAGCAATAGTTGTCCATCATCCTGAAGCAGAATATTTTGTTTTATAGCACAAAATCACGCTTGATTTAAAAAGAGGAAAATTGGTTTCAAACTTTATGGGAGCTAGAAAGACATCTGCAAGAAAAATCAGATTGATCAAGAAAACAAAACAAGCATCTGCTGTACCAGCATGGGTTATTCTAAAAACCAAACGTTCAGTCAGAACCAATCCAAAGGCTAGAGCATGGCGTAGAACTGATGTGGAGGTTGGATAGTTGTCTCAAGAACTTGAACGTGTATACACAATTCCTCTAGGAAAAGTCCTTCTTTCTCAAAGTCAACATAGAGCTGTTAGAGCAATTAACATGATTCGTGAATTTGCCCGAAAACATATGAAAACACAAGAAATTAAGATTGATGAGGAAGTTGCACATTTGATTTGGTCTAAAGGTGTAAGAAGTCCTCCACGCAAAATTCGTGTTAAACTGACAAAGACTGATGATGGCTACATTTTAGTTACTAATTATGAAGATGATGTAGAATCCACTGAAAAAGATTCAAAGAAATCTCCTGAGATTGAACAAAAAGTTGAACCTCCGATAGATGATGCTGATGCAATTGAAGTGACTGAAGAAACTCTCAAAGCCGAAACTGTTGAAGCAGAAAAGCCAAAAACTAAAGAATCAAAACCTAAAGCAGAAAAGCCAAAAGCTAAAGAATCAAAACCTAAAG
>JABHJJ010000018.1 GCA_018691945.1 Candidatus Nitrosopelagicus sp.
ATCATCATTAAACGCAATTGCAAATAAATTTGATCCTAAATTACAAATCACATCAAAGATTGAAAAATTAATTGCTTTTGGACATGATCCATCCAAAATGGAAATAGTGATAGTTGGAGGAACTTTCCTATTCATGCCAAAAGACTATCAGAAAGATTTCATTAAATCGTGTTACGATGCGTTAAACGGAGTTGACTCAAAAGATTTGGAAGAAGCAAAATCCAACAACGAACATGCGGCGATAAGAAACGTAGGTTTTACAATTGAAACAAAACCAGATTACTGTAAGAAAGAACACGTAGATTTAATGTTAAGTTATGGGATTACAAGAGTAGAAATCGGAGTTCAGTCATTACAAGAAAGGGTTTACAAAATAGTTAACAGAGGCCACAACTACAATGACGTGATTGAGTCATTTCAAATTTCAAAAGATGCAGGATACAAACTAGTCGCACATATGATGCCAGGTTTGCCTACAATGAAGCCAGAGGAAGACATTACAGATTTTAAAAAATTATTTTCTGATCCACAATTACGTCCAGATATGTTGAAAATTTATCCATCATTAGTTATTGAAAATACACCGCTCTACGAAGAATACAAGCAAGGAAGATACACGCCATATTCAGATGAAGACATGATCAAAGTATTAACAGAAGCAAAAAAGAACGTTCCAAAATGGGTAAGAATCATGAGGGTTCAAAGAGAAATCACACCAGGAGAGATTATTGCAGGACCAAAGGCAGGCAATCTAAGACAAATTGTGCACCAAAATCTTGCAAAGCAAGGACTTTCTTGCAAGTGTATCAGGTGTAGGGAAGTAGGACTATCTAATAAAAAATCAAATGGTGGCGAAGTAAAACTAGACAGAATTAACTATGAGTCATCAGGCGGGAAAGAGGTATTCCTATCATATGAGGATAGAAATGAATTGATATATGGATTTTTGAGATTAAGAAAACCAAGCATTGAAGCACATAGAGATGAAATTAATCAAGACACATGCATAGTAAGAGAAATTCACGTATATGGAAAATCATTGAAACTAGGTGAAAAAGAAGAAGACGAAGTTCAGCATACAGGTTTAGGAAAGAAATTGATGAAGGAAGCTGAAAAAATATCCAGAGAAGAATTTGATGCCAAAAAACTTCTAGTAATTAGTGCAATAGGTACAAGAGAATATTATCAAAAACTAGGGTATTCGTTATATGGGCCATACATGTCCAAGATATTGAATTAGTGAAAAGATATGTCAGAAGAAAAAATTATCGGTAAAGGAACATGGATAGACAAACTAGCATCTGAATTAATTGAACGTGAAAAAAAACTAGGAAGAAACTTAGACATGATAAGGGTAGAGAGCGGCCTAGGAGCATCAGGAATTCCACACATTGGAAGTTTAGGGGATGCAGTTAGGGCATATGGTGTAAAATTAGCATTAGAGAATTTAGGATACAAATCAGAATTAATCGCATATTCAGATGATCTAGACGGATTAAGAAAAGTTCCAGAAGGAATGAAAGAGTTTGGATTAGAAGAACATATTGCAAAACCAGTTTCATTAATTCCAGATCCTTATGGATGTCATGACTCTTACGGAATGCACATGAGCAGCATTCTTTTGGATGGGTTGGACAAAGTTGGAATAAAATATGAATTTAGAAGAGCTAAAGACACATACGAAAAAGGATTGCTAAAAGATCACATTCATACAATATTACAAAATAGCACGAAAATAGGAGATGGGATTTCCGAATTAGTAGGACAAGAAAAGTATCAAAAATATTTACCCTATTTTCCAGTATGTTCAGAATGTAATAGACTCTATACAGCTGAAGCTACAGAATACGTTATTTCAGAAAAGAAAGTGAAATACAAATGTCACGATACAGAAATTGGTTCAAAGATGGTCAAAGGTTGCGGTCATGAAGGAGAATCAGACATTACAAAAGATTTAGGAAAGTTAGCATGGAAAGTAGAATTTGCAGCGCGCTGGTCAGCATTTGACATCAGATTTGAAGCGTATGGAAAAGATATCATGGATTCAGTGAAAGTAAATGACTGGGTGGCAGATGAAATTTTAGGGGTACCACATCCTCACCACGTAAAATATGAAATGTTTTTGGACAAAGGAGGAAAAAAGATTTCAAAAT
>JABHJJ010000163.1 GCA_018691945.1 Candidatus Nitrosopelagicus sp.
ATTACATGCTTAACATTATCAAATGGTTTTCAATACTTGTTTTAATCTCTGCAGTAATCACTATTATCCAAAAAAATTTTGGAATTATAACTGAACCTCCTGACACTGCAAATGATCTAATATTATTCCTACAAATTTCTGTTGCTCCGATTACTGAGGAGATTGGGTTTCGTTTAGTACTAATTGGAATTCCATTATTTCTAATCTATTCACACAAATCATCGATAAAATTTTTCTTTAAATCACTATGGGCTCCACATTCAACTCTTCACATATATGAAAATAAAAAAGCCATTGGAATAATTGTCATCGTTGGCATCTTCTTTGGTGTGGCACATGTGATATCAGGTGAACCTTGGACTACAGGAAAAATTCTACAAGCCTCAATTGGAGGAATTATTCTTGGTTGGGTCTATTTTAGATATGGTCTAGCTGCTGCAATAATACTTCATTGGGCTACGAACTATTTCATTTATTCATATTTGTTCTTAATATCTGAAATTAATGGAATCTCTGTACAAAACGCATCATCACATTCTATGATTGGAACATTTGAAACAATCTTAATTGTTTCGGGCATGATCTCAGCTGTTATGATGCTCTTGAATTATAAAAACTCTCATAAACCTATAATTCAGGAATAACTACTCAATAATCCTCTGAATTCTCTTACAAAATTCTGGCTTGATGTTTTGTTTTAGTACAAAATCTAAGTCTTCCATACTGTCTATGTCAAGCATCAATCTGTGAATCAAACCAATTGAAATCTTGATATCGTCATTTTTAGCAGATTCAATCTGAAAACTAAAACTTCCTTCGTCATATCTGGGTTTCATGGAGTTTATTGGCGTTCTAAGTAGTGCATTTGTTCCATCAAAGTGTCTTGAGGGTACTATCAATACTGATTTCTCTGAGGAAAATTGTAACAAATTTTCAAGATCTTCTGGATAAAAAAATGGAACGTCTAATGGTAGAACTATAGAATGAGTGAATTCGTTTTCTAGAAGATACTCTTCTGCAAGTCCTACTGCATTATTTACGCTACTTTCATCTTTATCTGAAATTTTTTCACAATCGTATTTTTTGATAATGTCTGACACTCCATCTTCGTCTGTTACGACAATTGTCTTATCAATTAATTTTGTTTCTGAAATTGTCTTTATGACTTCTTCAAGTAACAATCTACATAGTTCTTTTGTTTTTTCTTCTGATAGATGTAATCTGGTTTTAGATCTATGAAATGTTTTAACCGGGATTATTGCTGATGTTTTCAACTATAATTTCAATTGTTTTAAAATGAATCCTGCAAGTGCTCCTTCCGCAGCTTTGTTTTGCATTTTTATTTTTGTATCTAACACTTGTATGTCTAAGCCTTGAATTTTTGATGCTAGTGCTTTATCTTTTGTATCTATAATCATTTTTGAACATACATCTGCATAAAATTGTGCTAATCCAAATACTGAAACTTCAATTCCCGCAGCTTCCATATACTTGTCGGCTGGTCCACTAAATGATTTATTTCCAATTAATGGTGAAACAGCTACCACTTTCTTTTTATTTTTAGTCAATTCTTTTCTCACTCCTTTAATTCCCATCATCGGTCCAATACTTGTCAATGGATTTCCTGGAGCAATTACAACCAATTCTGCATCTTGAATTGCACTAATGGCATCTGGATTTGGTCTTGCTTTATCTGCACCAACATATTCAATTCCTTCTATTGTTCCTCTGCCTCTATGCTTCACCCAAAATTCTTGTAAATGCAAATCCTCGCCATTTGCTTTAATCCTAGTTTCAAGTGTGTTATCTGTAATTGGAATAACTTTTGATTCTACTGCAAATTTTTCACACATCCACTGTGTAATGTCTGAAAGATTTTTTCCATTTTTTAACATGTTAGTTCTAATCAAATGTGTTGCAGCATCTCTATCTCCTACTCTAAACCATGTCTCTTCTCCAAAAACTTCCATTTGTCTTAGAAAATTGTTAGTATCTTTTTTTACTCCCCAGCCCTTATCTTCATCTAAGATTCCTGATAAACCATAAATTATTGTATCAATATCAGGACATACATACATTCCATATAACCAGTAATTGTCTCCCACATTGCTGATTACAGTTACTTCTTGATCATGAGATGCAAAGCCTCTGACCATCTTTATTGAACCCGTACCTCCTGCCAATATTGTTATCATAAATTATTATACCGTTAGTCTCCAAACGCTGACTACATATTACTTCTTCCAAATGATCGCAAAAATCATTCTACAAAGTTAGATTTATTATTAAGAGCAAAAAAATTGCTACGTGTCTCGTGCAGGAATTCTCATAGCCTCTCTCACTGTAATTATGATTGCATCAACAGTTGCTCCTGCCTTTGCAGCACAAATGGAATTTAGAACTTGGGTTGAACCTAATTCCGTTGATGAAGTAGAAATAAAATTTCAAAGAACGATAATTATCAATTATGATGAA
>JABHJJ010000019.1 GCA_018691945.1 Candidatus Nitrosopelagicus sp.
ATTGATCTAAGTTGGCAATCTAACATTCTTGGCTCAATGATGAGACTTGAATAAGAAAAATCTATTATTCTAGTTTTTTGTTGTTCTTTAATGACAAGTAAAATTCCCATCTTTGGGGGTATTGGATCTGCTGTTGCAGGCATAGTGTTCGTATTGTTTTTTACTCCTTCCGGTATTTTTCAAGAAGAATATTCATTATCTGTTGATCCTACAAAAGAAAAACAAACTTTGTTTATCATGGCACGTGTTTCCTTAGAAAACACTGGCACAAAACCTCTAACAAATGTTAATATTGATTTTGGTGACGGTGATAGAACATATCTTGGTACGCTAAAACCGGGACAATTTGTAATTATCTCTCCTCCGCAAGGTAATTCATTGCAATATGTTATTGTAACAGCTTCAGAAGGAATCTATGTGAGCAAAGTTTATCGTTTACCAGTTGCAATGCCTGGAATGATGGGTTCATAGGTGTTTTTATGGAATTTCTTAATTCAGGAAAAGTAAAAGATATTTACGATATGGGTAACGATACTCTCTTATTCAATTTTAGTAATCGTGTTTCTGCATATGATGTAAAATTTCACGATGAGATTCCAAAAAAGGGACAAGTATTATGTAAATTTGCACAATTTTGGTTTGAACAATTAGATGTGGAAACTCATTTCGTAAAAGCACACTCTGATACTGAAATAATTGTAAAAAAAATGCAAATGTTGCCAATTGAATGTGTTGTACGTGGTTATTTTTACGGAAGTATGGTGAATCGATGGAAGTCTGGTGAAATTATTTTACCTGAGGGCACTAACACTGAACTTGCGACAAAGCTTCCAACTCCTGTCTTTGATCCTACAACAAAATCTGAACATGATATACCAATCACAAAAGAGGATATCATAAAACAAAATCTTGTCACTATAGATGATTATGATTGGTTATCTGAAAAATCAATTCAAATTTACAACAAAATGTCGTTAATTGCAGATGCTGCTGGTTTCATATTGGCAGATCTGAAACTGGAATTTGGAAAATTAGATGGAAAAATCACTCTTGGTGACTCTATTGGCCCTGATGAATATCGGTTATGGCCTAAATCCTCTTACTCTCCTGGAAAAATCCAAGATGCATATGATAAACAACTCCTTCGTGACTGGTTGACTGAGCATGGATATCATACACAGTTTGAGAAATCAAGAGCGAATGGGCAAGAACCTGTCGCACCTCAAATTCCTAGCGAACTTATTCAAAAAATGACTGATAGGTATGTTGCAGCATATGAGCGCACGACTGGTCTTTCTCTTTAACTCGATTCTTCAATTCTATATTTGCATCTGCCACTCATTTTTGACTACTTTTCATGATTTTAGAGACTTTTTCCAAAAAACCCTGATTTTTTTGCCTCTACGGATTTTTTTGTAACCATATTGATATTATTGATACTGCTATGAATAATATAGTAAATGTTACAATAATTATAATATTAATACTATAATTATACAGTCTGTTACTAGATCTTTAGTTGCATAAAAAAAATAACGGAATTGGACAAATAAATGTGATACAGATAACTTTTAGCTAAGATCTATACAAAATACTACATGTCAACAATACTCGAAAAACCAATATCGGTGAATCGTACTCTTGCAACAAGTCTGGAACATGCAAAAGCTATCGAGGACCCCGCACGAGCAAAAATTCTGCAAATGCTATATCGAAAACATCTAAACGCAGAACAAATCACAAATCAATTAAAAAAGAATGGATTCAAAAAGGCTCTTACGACAACTAGACATCATCTAGAAATCTTGAAAAGTGCTGAATTAATTGAAGTGGTAAAAATTGAAGAAAAGCGTGGTGCCATGATAAAATATTACGGTACATCGACCAAGTTACTCGACTATGAGACCCCAAAAGACTTTGAGAAAAAATACTCGACAGTCATAAAGTCAACGTCAAAGCATATTGAACAACTTCTGGACGGACTTTCAAAAAAGACTGGTAAGGCTAAATCATCTCAAAGTAAGCAGGAATATAGTCAATATTTGATGATGGAGATTGTAAATCGTGCGGTTACAACAGTCTTTGAAAAAAGACACTGATTACAACACCTCTATAATCATCTTGCCCTTGGTTTGCGGGTTTTGAAGGAGACTGACCAAGTCTCTAGGTATGTCACTGGATGCCTTGTCGCAATTGATA
>JABHJJ010000164.1 GCA_018691945.1 Candidatus Nitrosopelagicus sp.
CTTAATCTTTGTAATAGTGAATTTAGTATTACTTAACTAATTCTGACTGAATTGTATCAAACATCTCTGTCCAAATTGCAATCTGTTTTCCTGGAAACTCTTCAATTCCTGATTCTCTAACTTTGGCATAAATTTCTGAAGCCTCTTCTTTTTCCAAATCCTTTGACTGTGTTTTGGTATATCCATCTGCATCAACTAAAATTATCACATATCCTTCTGGCTTTTTTATTGCTGCAGAATAGATCTCTTCTCCTACAGGAATAAATTTTCCATCCTTCTTTTTTGTAGTTAGAGTTAGCATAGCAAATCCAGCAATATCAAATAATTTCATCTGAGCTTCATTTGCTCGTTTTTTACCTTGTTGAACTGCCTGGAAATACTGCATAATTTCATACAGCACTAGTGCTATATTTTAGATTCCTTTTTATGAAGAAAAAACAGGAAAATCTTATTGAACCCAAAAATCCCCGTTCTTGGCGTAATTGGTGCATTAGCCCTGGTAATTGTAGTGATTTCATATTCTGGTACGTCAATTATTGATGATACATCAGAAGAGGTTCGTATTGGGACTTCTGGTGGAATGCCTACATTAATTCCATTAATCATTGGACTTGAGGATGTTGAGATTTTGAATGTCGATGAAAGAATCGCATTTGTTGAAATCTCGTTTAAGGTCACAAACCCAAATTACAAAGGTGTAATTTTGGAGATGATTCGTTATACTGTATATGAAGATGGAATGAAGATTGGAGTAAAATCCATTGGTGATAGAGCTGCTCCTGGTGGAATAGTTTCTGCATCAAACTATTTCACAATTCTAAGTGATCGACCAACCATCATCAAAGATGAGTTCACCATCAAAAATAATGGAAATATCCCTGAATTGTGGAGTGCACTTGAAAATGGCGATCCAGAGTGGAGAGTTACAGGTGAGGCATATTATAACCTCAGTTCAATGACTGCAGGCGGGGAAAACGTAGTAGATTTCGAATTTACTAGGTAAACGTATCACAATTTTCAAAAATTATGATACAACACGTTATATTCTATTTCTAAACGATTTTTACCATGGCAGAAGCAGATATGGCCGCATTCGGTTCAGCAATTGGCGTAGCAATAGCATTAGCAGTAGTTACATTTGCACTTAGAGGCAAAGGCCACCCAGAAGAACCAGGCGAATAAACTAAAAAACAAAAAAGAAATTTCTTTTCTTTTTATTATTTTTAATTATAATTATAATTTTATTTAGCTTTTCATGCTATTCAAAAAGTCGTTACCTGCACCGAAAAAGTTTATCGTCTTACCAGCCTTTTTCTTTGTATAACATCTTTCAAAATATTGACAATTCGTACATTCAGACGATGGTTCTAAAGTTGGTGTTTTTTTCTCATTTAGATAATTTTGCAAAACACGAACTCTTCGGATAGTCTCTTCAAACATTTTCTTATTTTTTGTAACTGAAAATGATATCTCATCTCCTTTACCATCTATGTAAATCAAAACACCATCCATCTTATCGTATCCCCATAGGCATGCATTGATGTATAGCAAATCCTTTGCAATTGGGCCTTCTGGAAATTCTCCAACTGATCTGAAAATCATAACTAGATCATCAGCAATCAAATCTGCTTGAACCTTCAAACTAATGTCTTCTAATGAAAAGTCTGTAGGTTGAGCACCAAATTCTAATTTTCTAAACATCCCACCAACTAAGTCTGAAAAGCTAGTTCTGTCTACTTCTATCTCATCAGTTCTATCATAAAATGCTCTTCTCAAACATCCAGTTACTTCACTTGTGTGAATTTTTGTTATGTCGTCTTTAGCAAATTTGTAGTCTAGTTCTCTTCCAACTGACTGAATTGAATTTTTTATGACTTTTCTATAGTCACGGTCTCCCATCATGATAAATCAGCTAGAATCCACTAGAATTAATTAGTTTAGGAGTAGTTTCTGAGTATCTGTTCAATGCTGTATGAAATATCTGATGCCCAAGCATGTAACTGTAAACGTCTTTCCTTTCTCTTCCATCTTTGTTGATGTTGTTCATTATTACGAAGTTCTCTTCGTCTGTCTCAAATGTAAAAAAGTCACTTGCCATGAATCCGTGTATGTCATTATCTTTTTTCTTATCCTCGATTACATTTGTCAAAAAAATTGCGATTCTATCTGATAAGGCAAAAAAGACAAAATGAATACCAAATGCTAACACTGCACCTACTAGAATGTTGTCTAATATGCCGAAAAAGTATACAAAGACTACAATCGATGGAACAGTCAAAATAGCTGCCAAAATTGAACTGACCCAAAACCCAACTGCTAGAAAGTCAACCTTAAGATCTTTGCATGAACCCAAAACTCTCTTGACACTTGGTGTAGCTTGTTCTCTCAGAATATGACGTGGTCTGGTTTTTGAAATAACTATATTCGGCATTATCTTATTCAGCTTCTCTAATGATTAATTTTGACATTGTAGTTTCAACTGGAATTTTTTGTTCAACTGCAAATGCAATTGCTCCAATGTTTCTTACTTCATAACCAATTAATTTTGAAATTCCAACAACTGTTGCAAAACTAAACATCTTTGAAAATGCCCCATTAATTGCCTTGTAGTATGCCATCTCAAATGCATGTTCAAATTCTGCAATTGCTTCAACTTCATCTTCAGTTTCTGGAACCAAGTCTTTGTATCTTGTAGTTGATAATTCATCTAGTGCATCTTTAACATTCTCTGCTGCCATCATTCTATCCATCACTTGGTTTGGAATGTTTACACTTGCACCTACCGTCAAGTCCTCAATCCTCTCATCATCTAATCCCCAAAACTTTCCTCTAACAATACTCATTACATTGTAAAAGTCAGTTTCCATTCCATAAATGTGAGATATATCTTGGTCATTTTCACTCCGTAGTGCTTTCACGACATTTTGGTAAAGC
>JABHJJ010000165.1 GCA_018691945.1 Candidatus Nitrosopelagicus sp.
ATGACCACCTTTCTGTTGAATCATTGAAAAACATGGAATGTCACTAGGCCCATCTCCCAGGTAAATCATATTCTCGAAAGGAACTCTTCTTTTAGAATAATCAATAAAGTTATTCACATCGTATGGTTTTTCTCTAATCTGTGAGGTAATTCCCTTGTTTATTGCAAAGATGAATTTGGTCTTTTCAGTAAAAGTAATGCTTGATTTTATGCCTGAAATTACTCCATTTTTCTCATATAATGAGCCTCCAAAGATATCTGTAAAAGATTGGGAAATTTTTGTCCCTTTCATTATAGATTCTATTCCTGAGGATACAACATATCCTTCAATTTTCACATCCAGTTCTTTTGCCAATGTCTGATTCATCTCATCAATGAATGTGGAAGCTCCAGGATAAACCTCAATTGATGCACCAAACTCTTTCAACTTTGCATTTGTGTTTTGTTTTATCTTTCCATCATTCATTAGATTTACAATTTCGGTCATCCATGCAATTGGTGGATCCCATTTGTCATCTACCATCTCTGAAATTTTATCCCAAAAGTCTTGTGGATTAATTCCGTTATCTTTTAACAACAAACTTGGAGCATCAGGCATTAGAGTATTGTCACAATCTGTAATTATTGTTATTATTTTTGTCATTGTAATTTTAAATCAAAAACTCTGATGCCCAATTTCCTTCTTCAGTTAAATGAATCCATCTATTCCTACCAACCTTTTCTGTTTTGATATATCCCCATTCATTTTCAAGTGGAGATATGATATTTTTATCAAGACTGGCAAATCTTGCTTGAGAGTGATTTCCAGGTTCTGCATTTATCACTATAATTTTTTCATGTTCTGCAATTTCTGCCATTTCTTTCTTCTTTAGTTTTCCACCATTATCAACTAGAATTTTTAATGCTTCAAGATGTTTTTTCTCAGGTGTTTGAATTCTATATGTAGGCAAATCATGAATTGCCTCAATTCCTGATGTTTGTGGTTCAGATATTTTTGTATGATGATATTCTTTTGCTTGTGCATAAAATGGATGTAAATTAGAACGATCATCAAAAATCATTGTTGCCATCATCATACCAACTGCATGAATTTTAGAACCACTTGCAACATTAAGATAAACATCGTTATTCTGTTCTTCAAAAATTATTTCTTTTACAGTTTTTACAATATCAAATAATCGAAATCTATCTGCAGTTACCTCTTTTACTTGGATATTTTTTTTAGCTAAGGTTTTCCTGATCTTTTCTAGAAATGGTCTTGCTTTATCAGCTGATAAATTACTGTGTCCAATCAACCAAACCTTGTCTGCTCGCATGTTTATTGCAGGAACAATAATTCGGTCAATCTCAAAGCCTACAGGCGCAATATGTACACGTAATCGTACAGTATTCATAGTATGCATACTATCCACATGTTATTTAATATTCTGTTTCTCTTAACATATTCGGGATGTACATGGTAAGAAAAATTACGGAATCCGTTGAAGCTGATGAAACTAACGGAGAAAAAGTGTCAGCAAAAGAAAAGGCAATGATTGATAGAATCGAGAAAAGTGAGAAACTGATCAAAAGCCTACGTCAAAAAATTAGAGATAAAGTCTCGAAAAAAGATGAACTAAAGGCAGTAAAATTCATCGGTGTAGAGTTTGACCCTGATACCTACAAGACAGGTGAAGACGAGGTAAATGACTACCTGAACAAGGGATTTCAGTTCGTCAGAGACTATCAAACAGCCAGTGGATTGGTAATAGCGCTAGGAAGATTTGAGAAGGGGAGAAAATGACCAGCACAAGCCAACAAAATGAGGAAACCCCCTCATCCCATCTTGGTTTTAGATCTGGACGCCCCTATCTGAATGAAAGAGAGAAAGTTCTGGTAAAAGAACTACTTAGAAAATATTGTAGTAGAGATGATTGGGAAGATGGAAGTGCTTGTTCAACTAACGAATGCTTTGTTCAAACATACGCTGTAGGAAAGAGCGCTCATATACTTGCAACACGATTCTTCTATGCTGTTTTGGCTGAAGATGTCGAAGAATCGAACTACTGTATAGACAACATTGTAAAATTGCCAAGAGAGTACATTGGAACGTCTTTGCTTCATTTAGCATCTAATCTTTGGGTTCTATATGACCACATGTTAGAAATCGAACCCGAACTAGACAGACGTGTTAGAAATACGAAGCAACGGTGGGTAGAAAATGAGCACAAAAAGGAGTTTTGGGAATGAGTAAGTGGTTACTCTTCTTTGGATTCATGTTTGTTTGTAGTGGATTTTTGATGCCTCTTGGAGCAATAATGATTGCGTGGTATTTTGTAACTAATTTATTAAAAAATTCAACATTTGTTGAAAAACAAGAACAAAAAATTCAAGAAATGAAAATGGATGATTTCTCAAAAGAAACAGCGGAGGAGATGAGATGAGGAAAATCTGCCCACACTGTAAAGGAAAAAATATTGCAAGATTAGTGTGGGGATTACCAACTTGTAAATTTCTTGAAGAGATGGATAAGGAAGAGAATAAAGGGAAATATCAGTTAAGAGGATGTTGCGTATCGTCCAATGATCCAGATTATTGTTGTAATGATTGTGGCGAGGAATTTTAGAAAAAAATCGACTTGGGCTAGTTAAACATTGTTGGAAAAAAATCTACTAGTAAGTATTAAAAGCGATAAATGGGGAATTGATATAATGACAACACAAGTTAACAGTTCATTTTTGAGAACTGGAAACAAAAAACATACTACATCATTTTTGAGATGTAGAGGAGTTCTATAAGGAAAAAAAGTCAGACCAGAAAAACGCCAATAACTATTTGGC
>JABHJJ010000020.1 GCA_018691945.1 Candidatus Nitrosopelagicus sp.
CTTTTGAAAGCACTATTTACTCCGGTTCTTAGCCCTTCTCTTTCTCCAGATTCTGCAACCTCAATTACAATTTTGTTTGGTAAATTAACAACTGGAGGTTCTTCTCCCCAACCAGCCTCAATTTCATATTGTTCAATATGAATAGTCGTATGCGCAAATGCCGAGGACATTCCAAAACCTGAAAGAAGAAGAATGCTCAATAAAAGAAAAGATTTTTTCAACAATTATCAATTCAATTCTTACATTATTATCTTTACTAAGATAGTACAAATTTCGAATAGGTATTTCTTTAAATTATAAGTATACAGATTTGATACAATTGAACAAAATCTGGATTCTTCCTGTGTTAGTATTTGTTTTAGGATTCCCACTAGCCAGTGCACATCCATTTTTGTTAGATTCTGAACCAGGACAAGGTCAAAATGCACCAGCAGGCACAATGCAAGTTATTACAAATTATTCAGAAGCTGTTGAGATTGGTTTTTCAGAACTTAAAGTGTATGATGCAAATGGAAATCAAATTGATAATAGAGATACAGCATACAATGATGGAGAAACATCGCTTATAGTTACTACACAACCACTTGAGGATGGAGTTTACACAATAACTAGCAAAGTTTTATCAAAAGTTGATGGTCACTTAGTTCAAGCAGCTATAGTCTTTGGAGTGGGTGATGTAAAAATTGATTCATCATTATTAGAAACACAAGAAAGTTCAGAGACTACATTCATTCCAGAATCAATTGCAAGATTTCCAGGATTAGTAGGACAAACAATTGTTCTTGGAGGAGTAATAGTATCAATTACAATTTGGTCATCACAACAAACTAGATTCAGAGAAGTTTTTGGTGAGATCCATGAACAATTCAAAGTGAAATTTTCAAAAATTATTGGCTATGGGGTAATTGCAACATTTGCATCAAATTTCATAATGTTAGGTGTTCAGACATGGAGATTAGAAGTGTCGCCGTTAGAGGTTATTGGAACTACATTTGGTACAACATGGCTAATTCGAATGATTATTACTATAATTATAATTGGAATTTGGTTTTGGATGGAAAAGAAAAAAGAAATTTCAATTAAAGGACAAATTCCATTACTAGTAGCATCATTAATTTTGATTGCAACTACCACAATGATGGGTCATGGTGCATCAACAGAATTAGAAGCCCCATGGATTTTGGATTATACTCATAATTTATTATCATCAATATGGATTGGTGGAGTAATATTTTTTGCATTTGTAGTACTTCCAACAATTGCAAAAATTGATAATTCAATAAAGGAGAAGATCACACTAAGTTTGATTCCAAGATTTTCAGGATTATTCATTATAGCAATTGGAATTTTAATCATAACTGGTCCAACCTTACTATGGTTCTTAGATGATAATGTTGGTTCCCTTACAGAATCTACGTATGGAAAATTAATTTTAATTAAAATTGGAATTGCCGCAATAATGATTGCGTTTGGTGGGTTGTATCAAGTAAAATTCCTAAAAAATACACATGATTTTGAGAAATTAGATATTTCAAAGAAGATCAGCAAGCCATTAAAATTTGAAGCAGGATTAGGTATTGTACTACTAGCAGTTGTTGCACTTTTAGTAAATTCTTCATTGCCTGCAGGAGAGATTCAATCTGCAGATGCAATACAAGGAACATTTGGTTATCAATCAAGTCTATTTTCTGAAAATGCAAAATTTGATGTTAAAGTATTACCAGCAGGAATTGGATCAAATACAATCTCAGTAATAATTTCATCGTTTGATAATAAACCGCTTGAAGATATTTCTGGATTGAAGATTAAAGTTTCAAATCCACAAAAAAACATAGCGCCAATTGAAGCTGAAGTTATTGAAGATGCACAAAATTCAATCATAAAATATTCTGCAGATACAACATTTGGATTTGCAGGAAACTGGCAAATTGAATTAGAAGCTCAAAGAGTAGAAAACTCTAATGAAAATGTAATATTCAATATTCAGATAAAACCATCATTAAGTGATATTAGAACTGAAATTACCGAGTATGATTTTCCAGCAGATGATACAGCTCCACTATTTCCAGTTTATGACGGAAAAAACATTTGGATTTCTGATGCACAAAAACCACGGTTGTGGAAGTTTTCAATAGAAGATGAAAAATTTACATCATACACGTTTGATGGATTAACAACAATTTTCATGGATATGGGTAAGGATGGAAAAATTTGGTTTACAGATACACCTAATTCAAAAATTGGAAGTTTTGATCCTAAAACTGAAAAATTTGAAATAATAAAACTACCACAATTTACTTTGGTAAGTAAAAAATCACTTCCAACATCTGTAGCAGTTGATAGTGAAAATAATGTTTGGGTGGCAGTAATTGATCAATCAATAATTTTAGAATACAATCAATCTACAAAGAAATTCAAGATAATCAATACAATCACTCCTGAAGCAGGTCCAACCGCAATAGAGATAGATGGTTCAGATAATGTATGGTTTGCAGAATCACTAGTAGGAAAACTTGGAAAAATTGATGCAAACACAAAAGAAATGACTGAATTTGTTCCTCAAGAACCAATGGCAGAACCATTTGCATTAATGATTGATAAAGAAGAAAATGTTTGGGTGGCAGAACATATTGGACCTGCAATAACAAAATTTAATCCAATTTTAGAGGATTTTAAGAAAGTAAGTATTGCAAATCCAGAATCATTACCATTTGGAATGGCATTTGACAAATATGATAACATGTGGGTTGCACAGCACGTCATAGATAGTTTGGTTGTATATGATCAAAGTAGTGAACAAATGATTCAAGTTGCAATACCAACTGAAGGATCATTTACACAATTTGTAATTGCTGACGATGATGGAGATATTTGGTTTGTAGAACAACGTGGAGGGAAACTAGGTAAAGTTTCAATCAGTGCAGTACCTAGTCAAAGCATAGTCATTCAAGAAGAAACATCTGAAAGTATAATGTATGTTGAATTAGTTGCACCAATTATTGCTGCAGGAATTATTGCAACAGCATTATTTTATGTCAAAAGTGTAAGAGATAAGAGAAGAGTTGATGAGTTAATCTCCACTAAGTAAAATAAGAGTGAGGACAATTTTACAATATGAAGATCATATTATCATTACTGTTAGTTTTTTTTGTAACATTTTCAATTGGCACAGCATTTGGTCATGGAGCAGGTATTGAAGCATCACCATTAATTTTTACAAATGACAGACAAATCAAAGTTACAGTAGAACTACTCCCATCAGACTTTTACAAATCAGATCAAAAAATAGTAAAAATTGATGCATACGATCATACAAATCGTGAAACCATTACAAATGCTAGTTTCAAAGTTGAGATTTTTAATGATAATCAACTAATGTTAGATGAATGGTTTTACGCAAAAGATGGAAATTTAATTTTAGAAGTTGATCCAGAAATTATTGTAACTGATAAAAATAGTATTGAAATTTCTGGAGAGAAAAATGATTTTGGTTTATGGGAAAAAACTGATGAAACACCATTAATCATAACTGGACCAATTTTTGATAAAGGAGGAATATACACATTCAAAATTACACTTGACGCACAAGATGAGATTGGAATTCTTAGTGATGTTGAGTTTGAGGTACAAGTTAGTGTGACTTTTGTAGAATACTATGAAGAAGATACGGGTCAAAAAGAAACAGAGTTTCGAGTAAAATCCTATTATGACAGGATTAGTAGTTTTGAGTATGATACAAAAGCAAATAATGCAAAAATCAGTTTTCCATTTGATTTTTCTGAAACAAACATTTCACATACAAATGTAATACATACTGAAATAATGTTTCCAAAAAACACACTCGAATTTCTTTCACCGAATTATTCTGGAACAAGCAATGGTATAGAATTATTCAAATCATCCATATTCATAGATGATTATTCTGAAGAAGACAATCGTATAGTTCATTTCGTTTTGTTACCAGATCATATAAGACATATTAAAAATCAATTAAAAAATATGGAAGCAGATAGTTCAGCTGTAATATTACCCAATTCAATTGATTTAATTCTTAACAAAGGAAAAGAGATACAATTTCCACTAAGGACTTTAACACTTAGTGAAGAGTATCAAGTGGATCTAACATGGGATCCAAAAGTAATCATTCCTGGAGAAAGTATTAGATTCATTTACACATTTAGGGATACGACAGACTTGGGTCCAATTAGAAATTCTGATTACACATTTACAATATTACAAGATGGTAAAACAATTTTTTCTGAAGACAGATTTGCAAAAATTGGTGCAGACTTTACAGACTTTACATTTACAGAAGAACAAACAGGGTTAACAGTTGCTAGATTTTCAAATATTTCAGGTAGTGGACAACAAACAGAATTTGCATTTGTAGTTGGTGGACAAGCAGAGTCAAAATCATCATTAGTTCCAGAGTGGGTGAAAAACAATGCTGGATGGTGGGCAGACGGTCAGATACCGGATTCTGCATTTATTGATGGAATTGAATATTTGATAAAAGATGGAATTATTGTTGTTTCAGATATGCAACAAACTGAATCACAAACAGATGGAATTCCAGAATGGGTGAAAAACAATGCTGGATGGCGGGCAGATGGACGAATACCGGATTCTGCATTTATTGATGGAATTGAATATTTGATAAAAGATGGAATTATAAAAATTAGTTAAGAAAAAATTTGATTACTCAAAGGCTGAAACAAAACTAGATTTTTCTACTTTTGTTTTTTTACACTTACATTGAATTGAAGATTCCCCACATTCAAAGCAAATTAGGAGATTTCCTCTTTTGTAGTCGTAAAGTGACATTTCCACATTCTATTACAAAATTTGTA
>JABHJJ010000166.1 GCA_018691945.1 Candidatus Nitrosopelagicus sp.
AATCTAGCATAATTTTTTGTAATATTTTGAAGAGGAGTTCTTTTTCCACCTACAACTTTAAGATCAACTTGGATTTCCCCATTTTCAACAGTTATGATGTTATAGCTATTTTCAAAGAATCCTCTTACACGTTTAGAGGAGGTTGTACCAGCATTTGCGATAAGCAGATTGCTAAAATCCCACATCCAAGGTCTATGTTTATGACCACATAAAACAAGATTTACTTTAGAATCCAAAGTTGCACGTAAAACATCACCTGCATCAACGATTGTGAGTTTATCTGAACCAGTATCAGGAATACCTATCAAATGATGATGCATGGCAAGAATAGTAACTCTATCTTCAAACTTTTTCATAGTTCTTTCAAGCCAGAGTGTTTGCCTATATCCAACTTCACCGTCATCACGATCTGGTCTTGCAGTTCCTAGTGTAACTACTACTACCTCATCACTCAGTTCATTAATTGTTTGAAATGGAAAATATTTTTTGAAATGTAAATATCCAGTGTTTCTATAATCATGATTTCCAGGCATTGCGATGATTTTTTCAGCATTAATTTTTGAGATTAATTCTTTACACCCTTCATATTCTTCTTTTAGACCTTCATTGGTCAAATCGCCAGTAATTATTACTGCATATGGAGATAATTCATTTACTTCATCAATTACTTGTTCAAAAACATCATTACGAAATTGTGATCCAAAATGAACATCAGATAATTGAACAATCTTCACAAGATTATGTTAAGATTATACTGATTTAAGATTTTTCAATTTGAAAAATTGAGTTTTGATTTATTGCCAGTACTTTTCCCTAAACCATTTTTTATTATTTCTAATGCTTCATGAGTCCTTTCAGGCTTTGGTAACTGAATCATGAATATTTTTTCAGGATGATTTACAGAAGTGATAGCAAGTATAGTATTTTTAGCAAGTGATTCAAAGAACTCGAGATTCTCATTTGCATTAATTAGAATTTTTTCATTTATTCCACCGTATGAAAATGTCAATAATATCTCTACAAAGACATGACCCAATCCATCTTGCAAAATATTTAGATTAGTATCTACAGACAAGGGTTTGCCTGCAACCTTATTCAAGATATCATCAAACTTTCGTCCTTCAAATCCAATGCAAGGAACTTTTTTACCTTCAAAATCTTCTACAGACAAATCCTTATGACATTTTTTTAAAAATTCATTTAGTTCGTTATTTGTCAAATCATTTCCTTGATAATTTTGGAATTACGTAATCACCGGCTTTTACCAAGAAAGGCGTGATAAATGCAGTTATTATTGCAATTAACCCAATCAATGGGAACAAAAATGCACTGACAACACCAGCATCTACTCCAACCTTAATTATTACAATTGAGAATTCACCCCTAGGTGCTGCAAGAGTAAATGCTGAACGAAGTGATTTTCCTTTTGGTTGCCTCATCAATACATTTCCAAGCAAATTTCCTCCTAGCTTCATGCCAAGGGCAATTGCAATTAATGCAATTGCAATAAAGATGTAATTTTCTAATTGACTTACATCCATTAGAGCACCTACAGATACAAAGAAGATTGCAACAAACATGTCCTTTATCGGACTGGATAGAATTTTAGAGACCTCTGCAGATTTTGATTCTGCAACAAGTACGCCTGCAAGAAATGCACCAATTGCTACAGAAAGTCCTACAATATTTGCCAGTAATGCATAACCAAAACATACACCTAAGACACTGAGTAGTAAAATTTCTCGATTTTCAGCACTTGCAACTTTGTCTATTAATTTTGGAATTGTACGTATTCCCACAGTAAAGGTTCCAACTATCAAAATTGTAGCAACAACTACAACAGCAATTGCACCTTCAATTGACACAGTTCCTGCTAATGCAATTGATTCTAATGATGCAATTAGAATTACAGCAATTACATCTTCAACAATCAATATTCCTAAAACTAGAATAGAAGATTCTTTTTTGATCTTCCCTGTTTCCTCTAAAACTTTTACAATTATTGCAGTACTGCTGATAGATAATGCAGCAGCAAGAAATAATGAATCCATGAATCCTAATCCAAACATAGTGCATGCATAAAATACAGCAATTAGAGTAAGAAATAGACCAAGACTTCCTACACCGATAGCAACTTTACCAATAGAACGTATTTTTGCAAATGGAAATTCAATACCAATTACGAACAAAAGCAAAATTACACCAATTTCAGCAAAAACATTCAGTGCCGCAATATCTGAGAGTATTCCTACAGCTCCACCAGGTTCCACATTTCCACTTTCAGGAAGAAATGAAGTCCAGAGAGGAGATAACGGTCCAATCAGCATTCCAGCAAATAGATATCCAATGATTAGAGGTTGTCTTATCTTAAAGAATGCAAGTGTGACAATTCCTGCAAGAATCATTATCACTGCCAGATCAGTTACAAAGGTGTCATGAGGCATTTGTAGAGGATTGATTTTATCAACTAAACTCCAGATTCCTCCTTCTATGGTGCTTTCTTCATTCCCAGCACCTAACTGAAGGAAAATGTTTTGCATCTATGTATAGTGTAATAGTTAATTTAAAACAATTTTCAGGATACAGCTTTATTTTGATAAATTTTTCACTATAATATCTGGGATGATGATCAGAGTGTCTGATTTATGAAGAAATAATCTCTGGGGTATCTGACCAGAATGGTTATTTTGATAGAACCTTCGTTATATATGGTACGGTACCATACGGTAATACATGATACAATGCGAATATTGCAATAGAGGTTTTATTGAAAGCCAAAATGGATTAGCTGAGAAGACATTTCATCAGTTATTACATGACCCAGAGACTATCAACAAATAGTCTCTACGTTTTTCTTTTTTCATACCTCACTTTTTAAACCAGCAATGTAACTTCAGAATATAATGGCAGATAGAAAGAGAATAATAAAAAAGGAATCCGCCAAAACAAAAAGAGATCCAAGTCCTTCACAAGTATACAACAAAGTGAATGCAGTTTCAGAATCAACAAAAGCATTATCAAAGGAAATTAAAGGAATGGCTAAGATATTCAAAGATAATCAGAAGATTCTGGTATCAATGAGCGATATGATGGAATCAATAAGTTTAGCAATGACACAAATGCAGAAACAAGCAAAACAAATCAACATAATTGAAGAAGACACACAGAGATTATTCACAGGGTTAAACCAAGTAAAAATTCATGAGAAATTCATCACAAAGCTGAATAAACAAACGGAACAATTAGATAAAAAAATTGTAAAGATAGATGAGAAACAGGATTCAATGCCAAAAACCAACGAGATTATAAAATCAATTTCAGAAAGTAAGGAATCCATACGAAATAATTCAAAAATGATTATGAAAATTGCAAACAGAGTAGATCAAGTAAAAGACAAAATGGATGAGGAACCAAAAGTTGGAAGAAATGTTACATCACAAATTGAAGAACTCAGAGATGGTATAAGATCAATAACTAGTAGGACAGGAGATATTGGAAAAGATATGTCAAATTTGAAAAATGAGATTGGAGGATTTGTTTCTAATCCAAAAATTTCCTCATTAATAGGAGATGGTATGAAGACATTCAAATCAGAGATTGAAGAAAAAATATCGAATATTTCAAATATGATAGATCGTTCAGACCAAATTGTATCTGAATTTCATCAAAAAACAGACAAAGTTATGCATGAATTACAAAGTGTAAAAGGAGTCACAAACAAGGCCTCAGATGACAGTTCTAAAGAAGTTGTGGCAATTCTCAAACTTAACGAATATCAATCAAGTATTAGAATGCAGGCTGAATCAAAATATGGAGATATTAAGGATGTTGAAAAAATGGCAACACAAACAACTGAATTAATTAATTTGTTTGACAGATTATCAATTGAAACAGAAAATAAGATTCCACTTCCATATGAAGTTAGACAATGGGCAGTGGGTAAAATTTTTGATTGTGCAGATAAATGGGAATTACGATTTTCAGAAGTTTTTAGTATATTAATAGATAATTTAGGAAGAGAGTTACTAAAAGAAGCAATTAGAATTCCTCAGGTCAGAGATATTTTTGGAATTCGTGCGGTTGATGAAATCAGGAACGAATTAAATATTTCTTAGACATCCTGCGAGACATCATATTCATTCATTTTTTGTTTCTTTTTATTTAACACAGCAAATACACCTAAAATTGCTGCAATCCAGATACAACCGAATATTATATTTGAAAAACTCACATACATGTAAGGTATAGCATCTGCAATGTTTTCTTGTATAAGGATAGCACGACTGTTAATATCTAACATGCCAGTATGATATGCAGCGCTATCAGTAGGGACTGCTGCAATTTTTTCTGCACTTAACAACATTGTATCAAGATCAGATTGAATTCTTACAAAATTGGTAGAGTCAGTTGGAAATATCCAAACAGGATTTCCCGTTGCAGGAAGATTTGCTTTAATTGAATTAATATCAGCAATGATTGATTGTGGATCAGATG
>JABHJJ010000167.1 GCA_018691945.1 Candidatus Nitrosopelagicus sp.
ATGATTCAATAGGTGCATTAAATGGAACTGGTGTTGGCATTTTGCCTCTAGGTCCTAAAAGTTGTCCTAGTGATTTACCTACTAGTGGCATGAGTTTTGTATCTGCTAAAAAGAAATCATATTTATTGATAAATTTTCTAGAGGCTCTTTTGTCCTGTGCTAATTTGTCTAATCCATCGTTATCCATTACTTCATCTGCTTTTGCATCTTTTGCTTTTAGTCCCATATCTCCTGTTGCCATTACACAAACTGCTGCTGGTTTTGACATTTGATTTGGTAGTTGAATTACTTCGTTTAGCGCAAATCCTTTTTTCACATCTATATCTTTTAAAGTGATGTAAAGTTCTAGTGACTCTTTGAACTTACGTTCTTTTTCACCTTTTTTTGCTTCTTGGATTAAAGTTACTATTTCAGACTCGCTTACCATGTCAAAAACCTTAATCTCTCACTTATTATCGTTTAGAGTAAATATTTTTTATTGCATCATTTTTCTAAAATCAGTAGATCTTTTTCCAAATTTTAGTAAAATTTTGGTTTATTCTGCCAAAACTTACATTTACTACTAAAATTTACTTATTTTAAGAAATGGCAAAAGTAGATGATTTAGATCTCAAATTACTATCCGAATTGAAAAAAGATGGAAGTATTTCTATCCCACTTTTGGCAAAAAAACTAAACATCAACGCATCTGTCTTGTACAGTCGTATTAAGAGGCTGATAAAAAAGAAGATGATAAAAAAATTTACTATAGATATTGATGAAACCCAATTAGGATTTGGTGTTAAAGCTTATGTTGGAATTAACCGAGATCCAAAACTCAAAACAGATATTCATGCAAATCTACTAAAAATTGCGGAAATTGACAGAATTATAGAAGTTACAGGCAGATTTGACTTGATGGTTGCTACATTGGCTGAAGATTTGGAACAATTACATTCTATCGTGGTAGAAAAAATTGGAAAAATAGATGGAATTCAAAATACCGAAACTTTTGTTGAATTAGAAAGAACTGAAAAATCTCCAATATATTTATCTAGTTAGACTAATTTTTCATCCCACTTGCCGTCATTTACTTCGACAGTGATCTCTTTTGGTGTTTTACCTTCTACTTTTATGCCTAAACACTGACATGTACCAATAATCTGTTTTGCAACTGATTTAATTTCTGATGCATATGATGTCTCAAGTTTAACATTTGCAACTTTAACCACGGCATCAATTCCAATATCTGCAACCCATTCTGTACCTGATGTGCCGGATCCTTTTGTGATATTTGCTTCTTTTAGTATAAGTGCTGATGCTGATGGAATTCCAACTTCGATATCCCATTCTTTTGTATCTGTATCAACACTGACAGTTACCGGAACTTTCATTCCTTTGAAGTCACCTGTTTTTTCATTAATTTTGGCAATTACTTCCATAATGTTTACTCCTAATGGACCGAGTGCTGGACCAAGTGGTGGACCTGCAGAAGCTTCTCCGCCTGTTACTAATGATGAAATTGTTTGTTTATCGCCCATTTGAAATTTCTCTTTTTTTTAATGATTTATTCCTTCCTATGATGCAATCGGTTTCAGATAGTTTGCATCTACTGTAACGGGTAATTGATATGGTGCATCCAATAAAATTACTGTTGCCTCTTCTTTATCATGATCGACTCTTGTAATTGTAGCTTTCATTCCTTTGAATGGGCCGCCAATAACTTCAACTGTTCCATCAACTGCTAATTCTGAAACTGTAGACTTCTTTACAAGATAATTCTCAATTTCACTAAATTCTAATTCTCCTCTTAATTGTCCTTTCACATGTCGTAATCCTTGTGTTGCCATAAACATGACTTGAGGATCATTTGCTTCGATAACGACATATCCTTTTAGGTTTTCAACAATTAGAACTGATTGAACCTCTAATTCTCCACTTCTCATTTTTGCTTCAAGTTGTCTCAAAACAACCTTTTCTTGACCTCCAGTGGTTCTGAGTGCAAATAAGTGGGAATTAGTTACTTCGGACATTCTCTCTCTCTATTTGAATATCATTCCTGGTGAAATTGTGGCAAAGATAAACTGAATTCCAAATCCAAGTAGTCCTACTGTGGCCATACCAAACAACACTAGTCTAAGATGCTGCTTGTAAACCTCCTTATCGGATTTCTTCGTTAATTTTATAGTATTAACTATATTCTTGATCATAAGTTTTGGTTTCAAGTGATAATGGAAATTAATAAAGTGTCAATATATCTTTTATTCATGGATTTACTGGTCGCATACAAAAATGACCCTGCGGGGCATAATATGGCAAAATTCATCTCTCAAAACATGAATTATGATGGAGACGTATATCGTGGGAAAAATTTTGATTTAATTGAAATTGATTCTCCTGCTATCTCTGCAGATTGGTTAGATGAAAAATATGAATATGATGGATTTATCTTTCTATCCAAACATGCTGCTGAATCTGGAACACTTGCTCTAACTTGTCATAGTACTGGAAATTTTGATGAGGCAAAATTTGGTGGAAATCAAAAAGAACTTGCAATTCCATATCCTGACTTGCAGAAAAGATATATGCAAAAACTTTGGGACAATCATGAATCATTTTCCGATTTTGAAATTACTATAGAAGCTACACATCATGGACCTACTCATCTCAAAAAGCCTTCAATATTTGTAGAAATTGGTACTACTGAATTACAATGGAATGATGAAACTCTATGTTTTGCTGTAGCACAATTGGTAGTAAATACGCTTGAAAAACCCCGTGGAACCTCTCCTTTTGCTATTTGTTTTGGTGGCACACATTATTCTGAAAAATTCACAAAAGAATTACTTTTTGGTAAATATGCACTAGGAACTGTAATGCCAAAACATGCATTGAACTTTCTCACTCCTGATCTCTTTGAGCATTTACTTACACAAAATAATGGTGTACAAGCTGCCTTACTTGACTGGAAAAGCCTAGGAAAATACAAACAAACGCTAATTGATCTTCTATCTACTACAAAATTGGAGATTTTTAAAATTTGAATATAGACGAAAAAATTTATCAAAAATTACTACAAGTTCCTACAGGTTATGTAACAACATATGGTGATCTTGCAAAAGCAATCAATTTAAAAAATGGACAAAGAGTTGTAGGACAAATAATGAAAAACAATCCATTTCCTGTTATTATTCCGTGTCATCGTGTTGTAAAATCTGATGGAACTGTAGGTGGATATGCATATGGAACTGAAAGAAAAAAGCATATGTTATCCAAAGAAGGATTAAAAATTAATAACAATAAAATCTTATATTTTAAAAAAAATCTATTTCGTTTCTAAGATTTTTGTACAGTAATTTCTTCTGCAATGACAGTTCTTAGATGTGCTCTATTTCTTATTGTATTACCACCAATTTTTTTATAAATTGCTTTGAATGATTCGTTTGTAATTTCCTTACGATCCTTTGATACTTTGAGAAGATATCTTAAAGCACGAACCTTGTTAACATATACTGTTTTCTTACCAACTCGTGCACCTTTTCTTCCTTTCTTAGAACCTTGTTTTGTACCTCTTTTTGCTTTTTGAATTCTTTTTGCTTGTGCTCTTCCATGGGATGTACCCGTAAATGATTTGATTGTAATTGTATTTGCAGTAATTAAACTTCTAATATCATCTCTGGTAATTGCATCTGCAACATCATCTAAGTGATCATTATCAAATCTTACGCGATTTACACCCACGCCAACAATTCTTGAGACAAGTCTCTTTTTTGTTTTAAGATTAACTGGCATTTTGACTCACTCTTGCATTAAACACTTTGAATTTTTTTTCTATTGCAATTTTCATAATATCTCTTCTCTTTTTTGCTCCTACGCTATGACCAAATCTAATTCCATCTTCTTTTGGATTTAGATTATCTAAATCACCTGCATTATGTACTAAATTATCTGTATAACCTGATGGATGTAATCCGTATGCAATCTTCGGTGTACCATATCCTACTTTAACTAACCCTGGTCGACCACGACTTTTCTGTTTTCTTTGATGATTATCCATTCCTTTTGGTTTTCTCCAACCAGTTTCCAATCTAGTATATCTCCAGCTCTCTGGACGAATAAACTCCG
>JABHJJ010000021.1 GCA_018691945.1 Candidatus Nitrosopelagicus sp.
ATTTCAGGTGTCTCCGATCTAGGCAAAATAATTGTACCAATTTTAAGATCTGCTACTACCAAGATATCGATGTTGTGAAACGTGTATGTTTAAAATCTTTCCAAAACCCCAACATTAAAATTCAATTCTTTAAAACGGCATGCATTGACTTCTAATTCTGGTTTAGAATCTACCATCGATCAAGTTTTAGAGCGAAATTCATCTGAATTTTCACAAAGTCTGAAAAATTCACTTACAGATGCACAAAAAACACTTTCTGACTCTCTTCCAATGCTTGAAGAGGAGTATGAAAAAATCATTTCTGATGGCAAAAAAGAAGCAGATAAAATTGAAAAACAGATCGTTGGAAGCGCAGATCTAGAAGCCAGAAACAAATCTCTTTTAATTGTACAAGAATCTGTTGATAAGGTCTTAGAAAAAGCAAAAGAAAAAATTTCAAATATGGACAGAAATTCCGAATATTCAACTTTAATCACAAAATTACTTACTGAAGCAACTTCTGCACTAGATACTAGTGACGTTATAGTTTTCACAAATTCTAAGGATAGGGATGTAGTTCAATCAGCTGTATCAAATATTTCTGGAGCAGAACTATCAAACGATCTAATTGATTGTATGGGTGGAGTAAAAGTAACTTCAAAAGATGGTTCTATGAGTTTTGATAATACAATCGATGCAAGAATTGAATTATTGAAACCTTTAATTAGAAAAGATATTGCAGCACAATTCAACTTAGGTAATTGACATGGTAGCACAAGGTAAAATTGTATGGATTAGTGGACCCGCAGTAAAAGCTGATGGTATGTCCGACGCAAAAATGTATGAGACTGTATCAGTTGGTGAATCAAAATTAATTGGCGAAGTAATTCGTCTTACAGGTGATGTAGCATTTATTCAAGTTTATGAATCAACAAGTGGTCTAAAACCTGGCGAACCAGTAGTTGGTACTGGAAACCCTCTCAGTGTTTTTCTAGGACCTGGTATTATTGGTCAAATTTATGATGGAATTCAAAGACCACTAAAAGATTTAGCCGCAAAATCAGGCTCATTCATTGGTAGAGGAATAACAACCACTCCTGTTGACATGACAAAAGAGTATCACTTTAGCCCAACTGTTGCAGTCGGCGATGAAGTTGAAGCCGGAAATATTATTGGAGTTGTTCCAGAATCATCATTAATTGAACATAAAATTTTAGTTCCGCCAGATCACAAAGGTGGAAAAATTACAAAAATTGTTTCGGAAGGAGATTATAATTTAGATGTAGAAATTGCAACTGTAGAAAAAGATGGTCAATCATCAACACTAATGATGTGGCATAAATGGCCTGTAAGACAACCAAGACCTTATCTCAAACGATATGATCCGACTGTTCCACTCCTTACTGGTCAGAGAGTTATCGACACATTTTTCCCATTAGCAAAAGGTGGTACTGGTTCTATTCCAGGAGCATTTGGCACTGGTAAAACCGTAACACTTCATCAAATTGCAAAATGGGCTGACTCTCAAGTTGTAGTCTACATTGGTTGTGGTGAAAGAGGAAACGAGATGACTGAGGTGCTTGTTGAGTTCCCAGAACTCAAAGATCCAAGAACCGGAAAACCACTTATGGACAGAACTGTACTTGTTGCAAATACAAGTAACATGCCTGTAGCAGCAAGAGAAGCAAGTATCTACACTGGTGTAACAATTGCAGAATATTATCGTGATATGGGTTATGACGTTGTACTTGTAGCAGATTCTACAAGCAGATGGGCAGAAGCACTTCGTGAAATGTCAGGAAGATTAGAAGAAATGCCTGCTGAAGAAGGTTATCCATCATATCTTGCATCAAGATTAGCAGAATTTTATGAAAGAGCAGGACGTGTTCAAGCAAAAGGTTCTCCTGAAAGAGATGGCTCTGTATCTCTAGTAGGTGCAGTATCTCCATCTGGCGGTGACTTTACAGAACCAGTCACAACACATACGATGAGATTTATCAAAACATTCTGGGCTTTAGATGCCAGTTTAGCATACTCAAGACATTATCCATCAATTAACTGGATGAACTCATATTCTGGATATCTTGCAGATATCGCAAAATGGTGGTCAGAAAATATTAGTAAAGATTGGTTGGATATTAGAAGTCAAACATATGGAATCTTACAAAGAGAAGATACACTAAAAGAAATCGTTAAACTGTTAGGACCTGAAGCACTTCCAGATGAAGAAAAATTAATTCTTGAAGTTGCAAGAATGGTAAAAATTGGAATCTTACAGCAAAACTCTTTTGATGATGTCGATACTTACTGCAGTCCTGAAAAACAGTTCAAATTAATGAAATTACAAGTTGACTTTTACAATAAAGGTCAACAAGCGCTAAAAGATGGTGCATCACTAGCTGACATTCGTTCTATGGATGTGATCTCATTGTTACTGAAAGCAAGAATGGATGTCAAAGATGATGAGATGGATAAATTAGATAAAATAGGAAATGACATGGAAGAACAATTCAAAAGTGTTACAGGAGTAAAGGTTCAAAATTGAGTAATCAAGGTGGAGTTCAATACAGCAAGATTGCTGAAATTAAAGGACCACTTGTAATTGTTGATGGTGTTGACAATGCAGCATTTGATGAACTTGTAGAGATTGAAACAACTGAAGGTGAAAAACGTCTAGGTAAAGTCTTAGAAGTTGGAAACGGTAAAGCAGTTGTGCAAGTCTTTGAAGGAACAACGGGTCTTTCTGTATCTGGAACAAATGCAAAATTTGTTGGTAAAGTTATGGAAATGCCTGTATCAGAACAAGTGCTTGGTAGAGTTTTCGATGGTTTAGGAAGAGCAAAAGATGGTTTGCCAGAACCGGTTGCAGATTCATTTTTAGATATTAACGGCGCACCAATGAATCCTGAACAAAGAGAATATCCAAAAGATTTCATTCAAACTGGGGTTTCTGTAATTGATGGAATGCTTACTTTAGTAAGAGGACAAAAACTCCCAATATTTTCTGGCTCCGGTATGTCACACAATATTTTGGCTGCACAAATTGCACGTCAAGCAGCAATTATTGGAACTGATGATAGCTTTGCTGTAGTCTTTGCAGCAATTGGTGTGCAATACAGTGAAGCAGAATATTTCAAAAGAAGTTTAGAGGAATCTGGTGCACTCAAAAGAAGTGTACTATTTTTGAATCTCGCAGATGATCCTGCAATTGAGAGAATTATTACACCTAGAGTTGCATTAACTGTAGCAGAATATCTTGCATATGATTTAGGAATGCATGTACTGGTTATTCTTACTGACATGACAAACTATGCAGAAGCACTTCGTGAAATTAGTGCAGCAAGAGAAGAAGTACCTGGAAGAAAAGGTTATCCAGGTTATCTTTACACCGACCTTTCTACAATTTATGAAAGAGCAGGACGATTAAAGGGCAAAAAAGGAAGCGTAACACAAGTGCCTATCTTAACAATGCCATCTGATGATATTACACATCCAATTCCAGATCTTACTGGATACATCACAGAAGGGCAACTTGTACTAGGACGTGATTTGTTCAGACAAGGAGTTTATCCGCCAATCAACATCTTGATGAGTCTTTCTAGAATCATGAAAGACGGAATTGGTGAGGGAAGTACCCGTGCTGATCATCAAGAAATTTCAAATCAAAATTATGATGCATATTCTCGTGCTCAAGAAGTAAGAGCATTAGCAGGAATTGTAGGAAAAGCAGGACTTACACCAGTTGATCTTAATTACATGAACTTTGGTGATGAATTTGAAAAGAAATTCTTAACACAAGCAATTGATGAAAATAGAACAATTGAAGAAACACTAGGATTGCAATGGAACTGTGTCTCAAATCTTCCAAAGAATGAATTAACCAAAGTTAAAGACAAATACGTAGACCAGTACTACAAGGAATAATTCTAATGTCATTTGGACAAAACGTAACAGCAACAAAGATTGAGCTATTCAAGTACAAACGTTCTAGTCAAGTTGCTACCATGGTACAGGGAATTTTAGATGATAAACGTAAAGTTTTACTAAAAAATATTGAAGAAATGATTGCTGAAGCACAAAAAACTAGAGGTGGAATCTGGGAACCTTTACAGGATATCTATCAATCAGTTAACGAATCATACCTATCTTTAGGTGTGGCAACAGTTGATTCTGTAGCACAATCTACGCCTGGTGTGATGGAAGTAGAATCTGATGTAAAACGTGTAGTAGATGTGACTATTCCTGTATTAACTGTCACTGAAAAAGATACAAAATCAATTCCTTATGGATTTGCAGATACTAATGCATCAATTGATCGTGGTGCAAAACTAATCAAAGATTTACTTCCGAAAATTTGTAAGGCTGCCGAATATGAAAATTCTATTTTTAGTCTTGCAAAAGCTCTTGAAAAGAC
>JABHJJ010000168.1 GCA_018691945.1 Candidatus Nitrosopelagicus sp.
ATGCCAAAGCACTAGTTCCGATTCATACTGTAAAAGACGAATATCATAAGAAATGGCATTCAAATGTTACTTCAGTGAAACAGCATGGTATTGTAGAAATTTAAAAAAATACAACTTTAAAAAAATACAAGTTTTTTAATATCCATTAAAAAAATATGAAAATAAAATAGAAATATTCTTTTATACTCGAATAAAACTTCAAATGCATTGTCAGCAACAAATGAAACAATTACCAGAGATGGGGGATGTCCGGTTTATCTTGCATACATAACAAATTATTGTATTGTTGACGATGTATCTGATCCAAAGATTACCCGAGCAGACTATAATCAAACATTACAAAGTTTAGCACCTAGAATTACAGGTACAGCGGGACCTCAAGATATCAAAATTCCTTCGTGGCAAAGAAAACTTGTTTGGGATAAAATAATGATCGACTCTTTAGTTAATTCAGAATCCAGTATGTTTGGAACCGTGATACTTTCAAAAGGTGATAGACAAACAGACACATGGACATTAATTGATGGGTTACAAAGATTTTCATCTGGTACTGCATTAATACATGCATTATATCATGAAGTTCTGTCAAGCACTCCAAATAGACCAACTGAAGCACCATATTTTGAAACACTCAAAGATACATTGGGGAAAAAAATTGCAGTAATTGAATGGAATCACAAAAGACTTTCTAATTTAGGTAAAAGGGGAGTTAAAGCTAGTTACATTTCATTATATGAAGAGGTCAAAGATTATGTTACTGAACAACTAGATAAAGATGCAGAAAAATTTGCAACTGCAATAATACGATCATTTTTGATTAGACAGGTTGCTGTTGATCCCTATGCCGGGTTTGGAGAAGAAATTGATCTGATTAGAACATTCTTTTCTATAAATTCCACGGGGGAAAAATTATCAAAAATCGATTTATTGAGAGCTAGAATTTTGGGACATTTAGAACAAAAAGGACTAGATGGAAATGTGTTAGATGAAATAGAAAATAATTTTACAGATACTTTTCAAAAAGAAAGAGGTAATAGATATTTTACAGATTTGGGAATTCAAATGTATAACATAATGTATTACGAGAAAAATTCTTCACAAATAGGAACTACGCAGTCAGGACAAACAGTCCTAGGGCATGATCCATTTTTTATTTTTCCAAATTGGGATGATGTAGCAAAAGAAGATTTTGATGAAATGTTTGAATATCATATCCGAGTTGCAGAACTTCCAAAAATTATGAAGATGGTGGGGTCTTCACCACAATACCAATGGCCGTATCTAGCAGAAATATTTCCATTTAAATTACCATATATTATGTTAACAATGTATTATTACAAAAATCATTATCTAAACTTCTTAAGAAAAAGAGATGATTATATTGAAAGTAAAAAGTTAACATTTCAAGCAGAATTTATGAAAATTACTCTTACAGATTTAAAAACTAGATTGACTGCCGGTACAGAAATTGATATGACTGCAAGTGAAATTAAAGCAAAAGAAGTAATTCAAGAAATAATAAACAATCATCAAGAAGTATTAGAACTGGAACAAAAGTTAATGGATTTAGCACAATCAAAAAGTTCCACTCCTGATGAAATTCAAGATATCAAGGATGAAATAACAGATTTAGAAGATAAAGAATCAGAATTTCCGGAACTTCTCATTCAATTACCTGATTTTCTTGGAGGTAAGCTAAATACACAAAATGAATTAAAAAAATTCTACAGGGCAGTAATGAGAAAACTTTTAGATGGAAATATTGGAAAAACAGATAAAATTTTACACATGGTGCTTAGAGGTACGATAAATTCAATGGATGAACTTTGTAAAACATTATCCCCAGAGGCTTCAGGGGATATTGATGCGGATGTCAATAGAGGATGGCTTAAATCAATGATTTTGAAGGCAAAAAAAACAGAATCTAAAATTATTTTTAATGCCTGCCTTTTACCAGATAGAAATGTACAAGCAATAAGAGAACAGTTTAAACCATTCATATACAAAACCGCAACCAATTATTACCACATAGATCATTTAATTCCAGATAGTAAATCTGATTCAAGGTTGAGAGGAAAAATAGAACTACAAAATATTGTTAATTTTGCACCATTAGAATCTGATAAGAATAGAGCAGCTTCGAATACACCTTGTTCGTTAAAATTAACAACTAGTACGATTTATGATCAAATTAGTCAATTACATCCTTACTGTAAGTGGTTAGTGGAAGAACATTGCCCTACACATATGGAGAAGCCTTTAGTGTATCCAACAACAGGGAAAGAACATACTGAAACCGGTGAAGATCCTTCAACACGAAGACCAATTTTAGATTCTCAAATAAATTTAACCGAAGGGGATGCAAGTGGAATAGCTATGGAAAGGGTGGATAAATTAATTGAAATTTTATTAACTAAATTATAACATATTTTCTGAAATATGTCGAGTCCAATAATCTAAAAAAGAATTCAGATCATTGTAGTGATTTGAAGAATCATTTTGTCGAACAAAAAAGTATTGTTCCTTATTAAATTTTAACACAACAGCAAATTTTGATCTTGAAACAGTAATAACACAAACATCTTTCCCATCTATTTTAATAAAATTAATACGTACAGTTTCAAAAATTTGAGGTCCACGTTCAAACCACCCTTCCACAACACTTGCCATTTGAATACCTAATCCATCAGAATCTTGCTTACCTTCATCTAATAATTTAAAATCTCGATCCAGCCCCATAATATTTTTGGTTCTATCTTGTATTCCCACATACAAAGTACCCCCATCAGCATTTGCGAAAGCAGCAATAGTCTTTGCAACATAAAAACGAATTTGTTTTCTATCTGATTTTGTTATTTCAGTTAAAGG
>JABHJJ010000002.1 GCA_018691945.1 Candidatus Nitrosopelagicus sp.
GAAATTTAGATTCTCTTGCGTCTATAGAAAAATAGCAGCCAAGAATAATCCTGCATCTGCTATTAGACAATATTTTGTAATATTCATTGTCTTATCCATAATCTTTGAATAATCTGAAAATATTGTTGGTCCCATTACTTTTACATTTGTTTGATGTTCTAATACTTGGAATTCTCCTTCTTTAATTTTTGATTCAGCTTTTTGTGCCAAATCAAAATACCAGTTTGATAGTTCTGGTGGTTTTGACAATACTCCTAATTGATGATATCCATTTCTATTCCTTGCCCCACTTGCAGTATAATGTGTATCTGATGTGCAAATTTCAATTAATTCACATCCATTGTTTTCAAAATGTTTTACAATCGTCTCTCTTACTCCGTTTTCCATATTATTGGCGTCTGCCCATCCTAAGAAATATTTTTTATCATTTATTTCTAAACATAACACTGCAATTCCTCCACCTGCAATATCATTTTCAATTAATTCCATATTTTCAGAGTTTGCAAAACCAAACTTGAATGGATGATTTTCTTTTGTCTTTAGTGTGTCAAGTGTAGATTTTGCAGCCAAAAGCAAATCTTCAGAATCTTCTTTTGAAATCTCTTTTCCCATGGCGTTATGTGTGTCTACTATCAAGACCTGCTCAAAATTCCTATTCTCTGCAAATCGTTCAATCTCGCTTCTAACATTTGGTGGTAAATCTTCCATTCCATGAGGGGAGAGTGATAAAAACAACAGTGCTGTTCTGTCAAATAAAATTCCACCTGCTCTTGCTTTGTTTATTGTAACTGCTACTGGTTCTGTACATACTGCTCCACCTTGCTGAACTTTGCTCTCTTGTAGGCTGTTTAGATAATTTTGCACCTCCTTTTGTGTAGGTAAATTAAGATCATGATTTGAGATACTATGCATGACCATAGCTGTGGAATCCATCTTTTTGTAAATCAAGTCTGTAATATTGCTTCCACCTATAGGATGAAATGGACCTGGATGTATATCTGGGAGTACCATTCTGAAATCATTTTCTTTATCTGATGATTGAAATCTCAATTGAGATGTTGATACTATTGATTCAGTTGCACTCTTCTCAATAATTTTCTCTAATGGTTCTGGATCTTTTCTAGACATTGATGTGACATAAGCCTGAATTAATTCATGAGTACTTTTCAATCCCGGTCTTCCTGCTTTGTCTGTGAGATAAGCCCATGCTGTTGCTAATCCTAAAAATATTGCCCCAAAAAATAATGCCATTGGATTTGTAAGTGAACTAACCCACATTTCTGGTGGAATTAAAACTAGATACATTGCTACTGGTTGAATAAATGCAACTGCCCATGCTTTTTTTAGACTTGCACCCAAAATTGTTGTAAATATTCCGATTCTAAAACTTACAAATACAATCATTCCCATAGTTACATAAAACAAATCTAATCCATCTTTTTCGAATAGTCCCATTGCACCAAATCCTATTAATGTGCTAACAAAGAATAATCCATTTCCAAACATCGAAACATGTAATGATTTTGAATATTCTTTATGTTTTGAAAATAAAATATCTAAAAATTGTGTTCCAACTAATGCTGCTATTACTGCTATTGTTGGAAATAGTAAATCGGTTGATCCTAAGTATGTTGCAGCAACAAATGCTCCAATCAACCCTGCAATTACAATTGATATTGCTAGTGAAATATAATGTGATGATGGATTTATCAGTGATAATGTGTATTTATCATGTATTTTACTAACATCATCTTTTTCAGGCATTTGTAATCAAGGAATCAATAATATGTCCAATAACCATGAAGCTACGATTAGACTAATTGGAACTGCGAGGACGATTCTTGGGTCTACTTTAACGCCTTTTGTCTCATCCTCAAAAAATCTTAAAAGACCTGCACTGGATGCTGGTAGTGCTGCATTTGTTTTCTTATCTGCCATGACTCAAACCAAGAAATTACGAATAAAAAGTTTTTGACTACTTTTTCAACTTGGAAATAGTATCAATCAGTAAATTGATCGATTTTAGTATGATTTGTTGTTTTTCAGGATCTTTTTCCTTTGATAATTCATTAGTCATACTCTGTAATTTCTCCTCTAATTTTTTCACAGGAGTATCACTTTCAATTTTTTGACTCTGTTTTTCAATTTCTTTATCCGGAGATTTTCCACAATTAACACATAATGCATCACCATCTTTCATTACTCTAACCCCTTTACAATAGGGGCATGGTTCACTAAGTAATGTGGCACCGCTTAACAACATTTCTATCGCCTTTTTTCTAATATTCTCTGACATGTTTTTACTTACAATACAACCTAAAAAATTGTATTTCTTTCTACTAAGGCTTAATAATATGATAATTCAAAGCTTTTCGAACTAATGGCGGTAATTTGTAATACTTGTGGTCTTCCTGATGATTTATGCGCTTGTGGTGATTTAGATAAAGATAGTTCTCAAATAATTATTCGTTTAGAGACTAGAAGGTTCAAGAAAAAAGGAACAATGATTGAAGGACTAGATCCTAAAATTAACAACTTGGAAAGTGTCGCAAAAGAACTCAAAGGAAAATATGCTTGTGGGGGAACTGCAAAAGAGGGCTATATTTTCTTACAAGGTGATC
>JABHJJ010000169.1 GCA_018691945.1 Candidatus Nitrosopelagicus sp.
CTCAGGAGTCGCACCAGTTCCAGAAGGATTAGACAAGTATCTTTTTGCAGGAATAACAAGAAAGAAAGGAATCAAGATGATAAAATGTAAAACAATTGATGTCGAAGTTCCTGCAAATGCAGAAATTGTTTTGGAAGGATATGTGGATTCATCAGATATTAGAGATGAAGGACCGTTTGGAGATCATACAGGGTATTACACACCAAAAGAACCATTTCCAACTTTTACATTAACTGGGATGATGCAAAGAAAGAACCCAATCTATCTTACAACAGTTGTAGGAAAACCTGTGTTAGAAGATGCATATATTGGCAAGGTCATTGCAAGTTCATTTTTACCAATGATTAGGATGTTTCATCCTGAAGTAGTAGACTTTGCAATGCCTGCCGCAGGATGGTTTCAAGGTCTTGCGATAATTTCTATAAAAAAGAGATACCCGGGTCAAGCAAAAAAAGTCATGATGGGGTTATGGGGCATGGGACAACTTGCGTTAACAAAAATGTTTGTCGTAGTAGATGAAGATGTGAATGTACATGACATGAATGATGTAATCTGGGCAATAACAACTAGAACAGATGCTGCAAGAGATATTACAATTATAGATAAAACACCTACGGATACATTAGATCCTGCATCACCATTGGTAAATCTAGGCTCAAAATTAGGAATCGACGCAACACAAAAAACTGCAGAAGAAGGATTTGAAAGAGAAATACAAGAAAAAGTCCAAGTTGACGATGAAACTAAGAAATTAGTTGATTCAAGATGGGCAGAATATAGAATTTAACGCATAGATACGGTTTCATAAAAGTTATCACGCTCTTCAGCAGAATAACCAATCTGTTTAATTGAATCAATAATTCGAGTGTCAGTTAATTCAGTAGAACGAGACCCAGTGCAAGAAACCACTTCTTCGCCAATTAATGTTCCACCAAAGTCATCAGAACCATACTGTAATGCCAATTGTGCCATACCAATACCATTTGTTAACCAAGATGATTGTATATGATCAATTAATCCATCAAAAATTATTCTAGAAATTGCAATCATCTTTAATAATTGGATTCCACCTGCACCAGTAGTAACGGTTCCCTCTTTTTGCATCAATGTATTGTTTGGCTCAAAACTCCATGGAATAAATGCCATGAACCCATTAAGATCTTTTTGTAGTTTAACAATTTTATCATAATGTTCTACGATGTCATTATTTGTTTCAACATGACCATACATCATAGTTGCAGAAGCAGGTAAACCTAACTCAAATGATTCTTTCATTATTCTAATCCAATCATCACTATCAATTTTTTTTGGACTAATGATTTCTTTAACAGAATCAGTTAAAATTTCCGCACCAGCCCCCGGAACAGATTGTAAACCGGCATCTTTTAATCGTGATAAAATTTCTTTTGTTGATGATTTTTCTACTCGTGCAATCATATCTATTTCAGAGGTAGATAATCCATGTACTCCCACCAGAGGGAATTTTGAACGAATCATTTTAAAAGAATCTTCATAGTATTCAATTCCAAGGTCAGGATTGTGACCACCTTGAATTAAGACTTGTCTTATCTTGAACATGTCCCATCCAGTCTTTACTCTCGCTTCAATTTCTTCTAGAGTCAAAGTATATGCTTCATCATGGTTAGGAGGACGATAAAATGCACAGAATTTACAATCAGTAATACAGACATTCGTATAATTCAAAATGATATTATTTACAAAAGATACTTTTTTCCCAAACTTTTTTTGAGTAATAATTCCAGCTACAAGTCCTAAAAGATAGACATCATCAGATTTCAGTAGTCTCAGATAATCATCTTTTTTTGGTCTAATACCAATAAGTGAGTTTTCTAAGATATCTCCTATTTCACTAGAGTGAATTTGCTGTGTTAATTGACTCAATCACAATCTATCGTTTGAGATTAATATTTAATTCTTAGATAAAAAATGAGCCTAAAATTACATTTTTGGCAATTTTTAAGTATGGTATACCAAAGATATCACTAATGGCAACAGGTACTGAAATTAGATTAAGTAAGATTATGAGAAAAGGCAAGATGCTTTGCATTCCAATGGATCATGGAATTTCTAATGGACCAATTGAAGGATTAGAAAAACCACATGACGTAATTTACAAATGTGAAAATCATGGTCTGACAAGCATAATAATTAACAAAGGAATTATCAAAACATTACCAAGACCAACAAAAGTTGGAATTTTAGCTCACTTTTCTTCTAGTACTGCATTATCATTATCTCCAAATAGAAAGATGTTGACAGGTTCTGTTAAAGAAGCAATACGATTAGGTGCAGATGGAGTTTCACTACACATCAACATTGGAGGAAAAGAAGAACCAGAAATGATTGAACAGTTAGGAAAAATTTCTGAAGAATGTCATGAATGGAATGTTCCATTACTTGCAATGATGTATCCGAGAGGAGAAAATGTCAAAGACCCACATGATCCAGAAATTGTAGCTCATACTGCAAGAATTGGTGCAGAGTGTGGTGCAGATATTGTCAAGACATTGTACACAGGAGATATTGATTCATTCAAGAAGGTTGTAGAAAGTATTCCAGTTCCAGTGGTAATTGCTGGAGGTCCAAAATCAAAAACTGACTTGGATATTTTACAAATGACTGAAGATGCAATGGATGCAGGTGCAAAGGGAGTTACATATGGAAGAAATATTTTTGCTCATAAATCACCAGATAAATTGGTAGATGCGTTAGCAGGAATAATTTTCAGAAAAGAATCAGCAAAAGAAATGGCAAAAAAAATTGGCAAATGATAAACTTTTGATTGTCCAACCAAAAGTTGGAAAAAATCAACTAAATAGATTTGTAAAAAATTTGGAAGATGAAGGTGTCAAGTACGTCTATGCAGATCCAAAAGTAATTACAGACAAAAAAAATAAGATGAAAACGATATTCACCACACCCAATGCAGATTATGTTGTACTTAACAAGGAAGGTAAGAAAATTAGAGGGAAAAAAGTGGGAAAACAATTTAAAATTCTATCAAATAAAGACATTGATGGCGTTTTTGAGACTGCAAAAAAAGGGCTTGATTTTGTCATAATCGAGGTAAAAGATTGGAAGATCATCCCATTAGAGAATATTATAGCAAAATTACACAAGATCCACACACAAATATTCACAATAGCTAAAAATCAGAAAGAAGTTAGAAAGATGTTTTCTATTCTAGATGTTGGTGTTGACGGAGTCATATTTCAAACAGGTTCTATAGGAGAAGTACAAGAGACCTTAGTAAATCTTGGAACAAAGAGTTTTGATTTGAGTAAAGCAAAGATTACAGAGATTCAAGAGATAGGTGATGGAGAACGAGTTTGTGTTGATACCGCATCAATGTTACATAAAGGAGAAGGAATGTTAATTGGAAGTAGAGCAAATTTTATGTTTTTAGTTCACAATGAATCAGTTGGCTCATCATTTACATCACCAAGACCATTTAGAGTTAATGCAGGGGCAGTTCATTGTTACACATTATCACCAGATGGAAATACAAAATATCTATCAGAATTAGAAACTGGTAGTGAAGTGTTAATCTTAAACTCCAAAGGAAAGGCAAGAAGAGCAGCAATTGGGAGATGTAAAATTGAGAAAAGACCAATGTTGTTAATAAAAGCAAAAGTTGGTAACGAGATTGGAGGAATTATTGCACAAGATGCGGAGACCATACGATTTGTAAAAGCAAATGGACAATTGGTTTCAGTCACACACCTCAAGAAAGGGGATTCGGTTTTGGTATTTTCAAAAGAAGCTACTGGAAGACATTTTGGTATGGAAGTATCAGATGAATATATCCTTGAAAAATAATGAAGTATAAGACATGCGTCTCAATAGGTGAGAAGAACCCAAAAAAATTAAAAAATGTTTTAAAAAAGGCACTTTTAAAATCAGATTTTGCAGAGATACGATTTGATTACTTGAAAAAAGCAGACATACCAATTGTATTAGAGGATATTAAAAAAAGCCTCTCAAGATGTGTGTGTACGTTACGACCAAGATCAGAAGGAGGAGTATTCATTGGAAAAGAGGATGAAAGAAGATTAATTCTACGTCTAATTGCAGAATATAATCCGTTTTTATTAGATGTCGAATTCAATGCAATTCAGAAAGACAAGAAACTTGCATCATATTTGAGAAAAACAAAATGCAAGTTATTGATTTCATGGCATGATTTTAAGAAGACACCTAATGAATCTCAGTTAAGATCTAAATTCAACAAAATGACTAAGTTTTCAGATATAGTGAAAATTGTGACTGTAGCAAATAGTGTTTCTGATGCATCTAGGTTACTTTCACTTTATTCTATAAAATCAGAGAATGAAACAATAGCATTTTGTATGGGCGAACAAGGTAAGTTTTCAAGAATTTTGTGTTTGCATCTAGGTAGTCCATTTACCTATGTATCATTAGGAAAGGCAATTGCGCCAGGACAATTTAGTTTGAGAGAGATTAAATCACTTGAATGTTGATCAGGCATGACATAATTTTCTAATTAGTTTGATCAGTATCCAGGAGGCCTATCCATTGTTCCAAAGAATTGATATTGTTTGCTAACTGTTTGTCCATCTAGAGAAGCAGTTACATCAACAGTATACAAATGACTAATTTTCCATAGACTAGGATCTAGAGTTGTTTCGTCAGCCATTACTTCATATCTATAGAATATTTTTCCTGTTTCACCAGTAGCAGTATGAATTTTTTCACCTTCTTCATCAGTGAGAATTACATTTATGGTAACACCAGATAATACTTGGTTATTATGATGTTGATAATCAGTTCCACTGTACACATCTTCATAAAACACTTTTGCATCTAATACAAACTTTCCTTCAGGATATACTTTTGAATATCCTTCAAATAGTATGTGAAGAGGCTTGCCGGAAATGGCAGGAGTTTCAGGAATTTCATCAACTATGTCTTCGTTTATGGTAATTTCTGGACTAACTACGTCAACTTGTATAATTCCAATTTCAATCAGATATTTCATTGCATTAATAAATTCAGAGTCTGGAATTAAATTCTCAGACCACCAACCAGCAGTATTTCTTACCCAATCAGGAATAATTTTGTCAGGTCCAGGAGGAGCAGATTCGATTGATGGAACGTAAATAATTCCTTCATTGATCAAAAATTCAAGACTGGCTGTAAATTCACTCTGTGAGATTTGTCTGTCAGCCCACCAAGAGGCATTATTCTTAACCCAATCAGGAACATCTTCAGAAAAAGAGAATGGAAGGATTGAAAATCCAATTACCATAATAAGAAAAAAAGGAAGTTTTTCCATAGTTTTGGTTGTTTTTGGTAGAATTAATTTTTATGATGAAAAATTTTTTTACCAATGAATAGGTTATATCAATCTAATTTGGATTAGAATTATGCTAAAGACATTTGCAGTAATCGGTGATCCTATTGATCATTCATTATCGCCAACAATTCACAATGCAGCATATAGAGAATTAGAGATGGAATGTACATACATTGCATATAGAGTCGCTCAAGGGGAATTGGCTACAGGCATAGAATCCTTGAAAAAAATCAATATTGCAGGATTTAATGTTACAATACCACACAAAATTGAAATGATGAGATATTTAGATAACTTGGACGACAATTGTAAAAAAATTGGAGCCGTAAATACAGTTCTTAATGATGATGGAATATTGAGAGGGTTTAACACAGACATGGACGGTTTTTTGGAACCAATAAAAAGAAAAGAGATTGAAATGAAAAATTCAAGAATTCTTATTCTTGGTGCTGGCGGAGCAGCAAGAGCTATCATTGCAGGATTTCAAAAAGAAAATGCAAAAGAGATTACAATTGTTAATAGAACAAAGAGTAAAGGAGATGAATTGTCTGAATTTTCAAACAGAATGGGGTTAAGTTCTGTATCAAGTTCAATTAAAGACATGGAAGATTTTGATTCACAATTTGATATGATAGTTAATGCATCATCATTGGGATTGAAAGGGGAGAAAAATATTATTCCAAGTAGATTGTTTGATGAACAAACAACAGTGTATGATATAGTTTACAAACCAATAAAAACAGATTTGATAAATACCGCAAAAGAGAGAAAGTCCAGAATTATTTTTGGATATGAGATGTTACTTGGTCAAGCAATACGTTCATTTGAAATTTGGTTGGATAGACAAGCTCCATATGATGCAATGAAACGTGCCATTCTAGGAGGGTTCTGATGACAGAGGTAGTGGCTATGGTGTATGGTGCAGTATCTATGGTAAATGCAATTGCAATAGGAAAAGGCTCCACATTAGGAATTGATACATTTGTAGAAGCCACATTGATAAAAAAAGAAGGAACTGGAATTCATATCACTTCTGAAAATAAGACAATTAGTTCACGTTTGATAAATAAGGTAATTGACAATATGATTCCAAAGAAAGTTTTAGAGAATACAAGACTAGAGTTAAACTTTAGATCAAACATACCTACAGGATATGGATTGAAGAGCTCTAGTGCAATTTCAACCGCAGTTGTATTATCATGTGCAAAAGCTTTTGGCAAACAAATGAGCGATGAAGAAATTTTGAAGATGGGTTCTAAAACATCAATACAAACCAAAGTCAGTATTACTGGTGCGTATGATGACGCATGTGCCTGTTATTTTGGAGGGTTCAATGTAACGGATAACTTGAAGATGAAGTTGTTACACAGAGAGGTAGGTCCAAAAGAACTGCAAGCAATAATATTTTTACCAAAATCAAGAAAGCGAGGTAATTTGAAAAGGCTGAAAGAATTCAAGAATGCGTTTGAAAGATCATGGGAATTTGCAAAGAGTTCAGATTATTGGAATGCAGGAATACTCAACGGAATTGCAACAACCTCAATTTTGAATTCAGACCCAAATTTAATCATGAAATTAATGGAAAAAGGTGCATTGTGCGCAACAATTTCAGGTAATGGACCTTCAATAATTGCAATTACAAATAAAAAGAATAAATCAAGAATTCAGAAAGAATTTTCAGGATTGGAAGGGAAGGTAATGATAGCTAACATCAATAACAAAAAGGCATATGTTCATGAATTGTAAGATTCAGAAATCCAAATTAAATGGAAAAATAATATGTCCATCTAACAAGAGTTATACTCATAGAGCAATATTTCTTGCAGCATTATCTGATGGTAAAAGTATAGTAAAAAAAATTCTACATTCTAATGACACTGTTGCAACAATTAGTGCATGTAGAGGATTTGGAGTTGAGGTAGAAGAAGTTGAAAATAATGTAACTATTAAAAATAAAATTGGCGAGACAGTTCAAAGCTCGATAATAAATGCCGAGAATTCGGGAACAACAATTAGGATTGCAATTGCAATAGCTGCGTTATCAGGAGGAAATACAACATTAACTGGAGATGACAGTCTTAAAAAAAGACCGATGCAGCCAATTTTAGATGCGTTAGAAAGAATGGGAGTCAAAACCGAATCAAACGAAGGAAGACCTCCAATACACATCAACGGAAAGATTCAAGGGAAGGAGATTAGCATAAATGGAGATATTTCTAGTCAATTTATTTCTGCACTACTTATTATTGCACCTCGATTACCAGATGGACTAATTATTAATGTAGAAGGAAAACTGGTTTCAAAACCATATGTTGATTTGACAATTGCAATAATGAAAAAATTTGGTGTTGAGGTAAAGATTGAAGAAGAGTATAAGAGATATGTTGTTTCACATCAGATTTACAAACCAACCACATTTTCAATTCCGTCAGATTTTTCCAATCTGGCATTATTGTTAGCAGCAAATGTTTTGTTGGGAGATGGCCTAGATATAGAAATAAGTTTAGGAGATATGCCACAAGGAGATGAAGCAATTGTGGATATTTTAGAGAAATTGGGAGTGAATGTAACACTTGAAGATGACATAATTACCACAGAATCTCCAATTTCGCTAAAAGGTGGAAAATTTGATTTGTCAGATACACCAGATCTTTTACC
>JABHJJ010000170.1 GCA_018691945.1 Candidatus Nitrosopelagicus sp.
AACACCCGTAACTGGTTCATCCAATACCAAAATTTTTGGAGAATTTGCTAATGCTTTTGCAATAAAGACACGTTGTTGTTGACCAACAGATAAATCACCAATCCTTCGGTCAGATAGTTCATGCATCCAAACTTTTTGTAATGCGTCATCAATTTTTTTAGGATCATTTGAATGCTGACTCATTGCAAGAATCTCTCTAATAGTTGCTGGAAAATTCTTATCAATTACAGGTTTTTGAGGAACATAACCAATCTGGGAGAGATATTTTTTTGATTCATGAATATCTTTATCAAAGAATTTGATGGTTCCATCATATCCAGTATGTAATCCAAGCATGCATCTAAACAGGGTAGATTTTCCAGCACCATTTGGACCAATAATTCCTAAAAAGTCACCTTCAGTAATTCCGAAGCTTATCTCATCTAACGCCTTAATTCCAGAATAATCAACAGATAGCTTTTCAATATCAACAATCATACGTAAATCCACGGTTTATTATTAATAAATGTGTAAAAAGTTAATAACATTTACCTAAAATTTTTATGTTTCTTAATAACAATGAGCATATGCCAATTGTCTCCATTTCTTTAACTGAGGAAATTCTCAAAGAAATCGACAACTTGCAAAAAAATCTTGGATTCTCTGGGAGGTCAGACGCAATTAGAGCAGGAATTCGAAGTTTTGTTTCAGAGGAAAAACAGAAAGAAAATCTATCAGGAAAGGTTAATGCAATTTTATTAGTTGTCCATAATGATGAATACGATAATCAGGTAAATGGAATCAAACATTCCTATGAAGATCTCATTACAACACATTTACACAGTAAGATTGAAGGTGACAAATGTATGGAACTTTTCATGTTAAAAGGAGAAGCAGAAGCGGTAAGTACAATTACAAAAGATTTTCAGATTAATAAAAAAATGGATACCGTAAAGTTAGTGACATTATAAAATGAATGACGAAGAAATAAAAAATGAGATTAGAAAGTTTGCATTGCAAAATGCTGCAGAACATGAAGGTCAAACAAGAGATAAAACAATTCTTGCAAAAATAATGGGAAATGTACCAGAGTTAAGACAAAAAGCAAAAGAGATATCACCTATAATTACTGAAATTGTGTCAGAGATAAATCAGATTTCACTTGAAGAACAACAAGAAGAGATTAAAGAAAATTATCCAGAATTGTTAGAGATAAAAAAAGAGAAACCACAAAAAGATAGTTTACTTCCAGCTCTAAAAAATATAGAAGGAAAAGAAATCATTACAAGATTTCCTCCTGCACCAAATGGCTATCCACACATAGGTCATGCAAAGGCTGCTGTAATCAGTGAAGAATATGCAAAGATGCATGGTGGAAAAATGATCTTAAGATTTGAAGATACAAATCCAGGAACCGAACGATTAGAATATTATGCTGCAATTAAGGTTGGAATGGATTGGCTTGGAATAAAATATGATAGCGTAGAATATGTTTCAGATAGTTTAGATGTACTTTACAAAAAAGCAGATCAGATTATAAAATCAAATGATGCATATGTCTGTACATGCAGTCAAGACAGCATTAGTAAAGATAGACGAGAAATGACTGAATGTGGTTGTACCAAACAGAGTGTAGAAGAAAATGAAAGATTATGGCATAAGATGTTTGATGAAAAAGGCTTCAAAGAGGGACAAGCATTATTACGATTTAGAGGAAACATGCAATCCGGAAACACAACAATGAGAGATCCAGCACTATTTAGAATTAATACAAAAAGACACGCAAGGCAAGAGCAAAAATACAAAGTTTGGCCAACATATGATTTTGCAGGCATAATTTTTGATAGTATTAGTAAGGTTTCACATGCCATGAGATCAAAGGAGTTTGAACTGAGAAAAGAGCTCCATCACACAATTTTGGATAAATTAGGAATGGAAAAAGCCGAATTCATCTTTTTTGGCAGACTGGATTTAGAAGGAATGCCCGTATCAAAAAGTGCATTAAAGCCACTAATTGAAAATGGTAAAGTTCCATGGTATGATGACCCAAGATTACCAACTCTTGAAGGATTACGAAGAAGAGGGATTAGACCAGAAGCAGTGAAAAAATTTGTCTTATCTTTGGGATTAACAAAAAACGATACAGTTTCCCCATTTGCATCTCTAGAGGCATTTAACAAGAAGATTATCGATGGAAAAAGCGTAAGATTGCATATGGTACGTAATCCAAAGGAATTAAAAATTGTAAATCTACCATCAAATGAATTCCAGTTATCAAATCATCCTACAATTGATTTGGGTAAACGAACTGTAAATGTTAATGATTCAGTGATGATTGATGGTCAGGATGCAATGGGATTAAAGAAAGGAGAATCAATCAGACTTTTAGGAATTGGAATTGTAAAGATTATAGAAGATGGTTTAGATCTTGCTGCAGAATATATTTCAGAAAATGCGGAAAATATTGAAAAAAAGATACAGTGGGTCACAAAAGAAACAATAAAAATCAAAATTATAGTTCCTGAACAGTTATTTTTTGGTGAGGAATTTAACGAAGATAGTTTGAAAGAGATAGAAGGATTTGTAGAGCAAGCGTACTTAGAGTTAAAAGACGGTGATGAAATCCAATTTATAAGATTTGGTTATTGTAGAAAAGAATCAACACATCAAGTCATATTTACACACAAGTGAGATAAAATGAAAATTGCAAGAGTAATAAAATCAGGTAAAGAAACTTTTGGTTTAATTAAAGGTGACAAGATTGCTACAAAAGATGATATTGCACAATCTACAGGTATACCAATTCCACTAAATGTTAGAGATTTTTTGTTTGATGGCTGGTATGAAGAGATTCTACCAAAGATTGATGAAATTGAATTTAAGCACGATTTATCAGAATTTGATATTTTAGCACCAATTCCTAATCCTAACAAGATAATTTGTTTGGCATTCAACTACAAAGATCATGCAGAAGAACAAAAATTAACACCCCCAAAAGAACCAGCAATAGTAAACAAACCAAGAACCGCGCTAAATGGAACCAATGCAGAAATAATTTGTCCAAAATTTGTTAAGGAATTAGATTATGAAATCGAACTTGCCCTAATAATTAACAAAAAGTGTAAAAATATTTCAGAAGAAGAAGCAATGGATGTAATTTTCGGGTATATGATACTAAATGATGTATCAGCAAGAGATATTCAAGAAATGGATAAACAATTTACACGAGCAAAATCATTTGATACATTTGCACCATGTGGACCATGGATTACAACAAAAGATGAAATTGATGATCCTCATAATCTCAAACTTTTAACAAAGGTTAACGGAACTGTCAGACAAGATTCTACAACATCTAACATGTTCATAAAAATTCCATCAATCATATCAATACTAAGTGAATCAATGACGCTAGAACCAGGAGACATAATTTCAACTGGAACTGCTGCAGGGGTTGCACTGAATAATCCAAATATACCTTATCTAAAAGATGAGGATGTAATAGAAATGGAAATAGAAAAACTGGGCTCTATTAAAAATACAGTCAAATTTGTAGATTAGAGTTTTTTTTCCATTAAATAAAATGGGAATTTATTTTCTAAATTTTCAATTTTAGGTAATGATTCAAGTTCAGTTAGTATTCTAATCTTTGAATAATTTTTTTTATATGCAATATTTTGTACAAATTTTATCATTGTTTCAAGTTCAGTACCAAAAAGAATTTCCAAGATAACTGTATTTTCAAAAGATTCAGATTCAGTGATTATGCCCAAAGTGGTTATTTCACTACCAATTTTTTGACAGAATATTTTATTTTCAGAATTTAATTTTTTTAATCTTTCATTAGTTAATGGAATCCATCTCCATGATTCAATGAAATTATATTTTTCCATATCTAGTTCTTCACAATCAATTAGGCATGAATCAGATAGCATTGTATTTTGTTGAGAAATTTGTTTTGATTCTAAAGAAAAATAATTCCATTTTGAGATTATTTTATATCCAAGTTTTTTTGCCAATTTAAGAGAAGGATTATTTTCAGATGCAATAAGCATTCTAGATATTTTGAATTCTTGTGATTTTGCTTTCCCTTCAAAATAATGGATCATTTTTTGTGCTAATCCTTTTTTTCTAAAATTATTACTTACACGAATACCTTCAATCCAAATCATTTTTTCATCAGGATAAAATCCAGCATGTGCCATTGAAACAGGAATTTGATCATTTTTGATGACAATTAGATGTCCTTCATTTATCCAATTATCCCATACTTCATGTATGTAATCACCCCACGAAAATGTGTTTTGACAAAAATTCAAGACATCTTTTTTATCAGAACTTGATGCTAGTCGAGGTAAACTGTCCATAAAATAAGAAAAATTATTAAGAATATAAAATGGATTTAGTTAATGGGACGAATTATTGCTTGTAAATCATCAGAATTAGAACCAGGAAAGATGAAAAAAGTTTCTGTGGATAGTAAAGAGATTCTAATTACAAATGTAAATGGAAATTATTTTGCGTGTGATGATACATGTACACATTCAGGAGCAAGCCTATCAGAAGGAAATTTAGAAAATTCAACAATCACATGCGGATGGCATGCAGCACAATTTAGCTGTGAGACAGGTAAACTGGAAAAATTTCCTGCAAAAATTAACGATTTAAAGTCATATACAGTGGTAGTAGAATCAGAAGATGTATTCATAGAGATTTAGAAAATGAGCAAGGAAAATGAGCAAGCAATGGAAAGTGCACTTCAAACACTTAATCAACTAGCAACTAGTCATTCTACACCAAAAAATTTCAAGAAAACCATTTCAGATTTGATTATAGAGTTACAAACAGATGAATATTCAATATCAGTAAGAGCAGCTAATGCAATTAGTACTCTAGACGATATTACGCAGGATCCAAATGTACCATCATTTGTTAGAACTACGTTATGGCAAGCAGTATCAGTATTAGAGAGTATAAGAGAATAAATTCCCTTAAGATTTTATCAATACATTGAAAATAGAAGAATATCTTTCCACATTACCACAATCTATTCTATCAGGAGAAGAAATTCAAATTCCCCCAGATACAATAAGAGAAATTTTTAGATTTACAAATTTAGGAAAAAATGACATATTCTATCATCTAGGATGTGGTGATGGAACCAGTCTATCAATTGCAAGAGAAGAATTTAATGTGAAAAATGCAATTGGAATAGATAATTCAGAGAAAATGATTAACATTGCAAAAAAAATGATTAATGAAAGAAATATTTTAGATATAAAAGTGATTGAACAAGATGTACTGGAAGCAGAGTTTAATGATGCAAGTGTAATTTTATGTTGGTTTATGGATCCTGAGATTTTAGAAAAAATGATGGTAAAATTTAAGAATTTAAAAAAGGATACCAAAATAATTACAATATGGGCACCATTACCAGGATGTGTACCAGAAAAGGTTGACTTTCCATACATCATAAATAAAATTCCATTGAATGAGACAGATGATTTGAAGAAACAATTGTTAGCTGTGTTTGATACAGAATGCATTGGATTTATCACTGCATGGGAATATGCAGAGAGATATACAAAAGCTATAGGAAGAGATAACCCAGAAAATGATAGATTTCTTGTTATAATTCAAGCATTAACAATTTGGATAAATGCAAAAAATCTTGGAGTTGCATGTGGTGATGAGATGCCAGATTCAATCAAATCATATATTGCAATTCTCAAAGAATATTTTGGGATTGAAGTTGAGCATTTGTTAAAATAATCAAGTCAACCTTTTATTTACAAAAATCAAGTATTATCATGGAAGAGAGAATCAACATCAATGTTTCAGCAACAGAGTATGATAAAACCAGTAAAGAAATTGGTAAAGTACTCGGAAAAATGGAAGAGATGGTTCATGGACAAGAAGATTTTGTCATTACAGATTCAGAATTTGCGTTTGGCTGGCATTTCTTTATAGTTTCTGTAAATAGGGAAATGGTCATTAAATTAGCAGATATGATGGGAGAACAATTCAACAAGTACAAAGGAAAAGGATTAGATAAAAAATTCATTTCATTATTATCTGAAAAAATGGATGGAAAAGATCTAAAAATAAAATTTGCCATAAAAGAAGAGATGGAATCAAGTAAATTTGGAATTTTTTAAAAATTAAGAGGCCTCTGGGGGGAATCGAACACCCATCCGGGGAACCACAATCCCCTATCCTAACCATTGGACGACAGAGGCCACAAAGAAACTAAATTTTTTTGTTGTATTAATCTTATAGCTATTATAGGCTAATAGAGACTATTTTTTGAATTTTCGTTTAATCCGTTTTAATTTGGATGAACCAAACGGCAAGATACGATATTGCTTTGTCCATCTAAATGTGATAATTGATGCTAGAGCTGTAGAAAATATTAATACAGGAACTACCCATACGTAAGAAAATTCAAGATTTGGAATTCCAAATATTGTTGCAAGTGTGTTCGGGACTAGAACT
>JABHJJ010000171.1 GCA_018691945.1 Candidatus Nitrosopelagicus sp.
TATCTCTGGTTTTTCAATTACATCTTTTACAACCATTAATGCATCATGTATGGAACGATCAACTTCATCAACAACACGTTGAGAACCACCACGAATTAGAAGGGTCACAGATTTTGGATTTTTACAACCTTCAATGAAAACCCATTTATCGGATTCAACTTTCTTTTGCTGAACCAAGTTAGCTGCTCCTAGATCTTTTTCAGAAATATCTTCAATGTTTGAAGTAATACGTGCACCTGTTGCTTTTGCAAGTTTAGTCATATCACTTTCTTTTACACGTCTAACTGCCAAGATTCCATGCTTTGACAAAAAGTGTTGTGCCATGTCATCAATTCCCTTTTGACAGATTACAACATTGGCTCCAATTGAATGAATTTTATCCACCATGGTTTTTATCATTCTATTTTCTTCTTCTAGGAACATTTGCATTTGTGTTGGATCATTAATTCTAATTTCTGCACTCATCTCTGTTTTTTCAATTTCCATTGCAGTATTCAATAATGCAATTTTAGCTTGTTGAATTTTTGTTGGCATTCCAGAATGAACTACTTCTTTATCCAAAACAATTCCTTTGATTAAGGTAGTATCTTGAATTGAACCACCAGCCTTTTTCTCAACTTTAAGGTTATCAAGATCTACAGACGGTTTATCATTAGTTGTTTCTGTTATGTTCATAATAGCATCAACAACAATTTTTGAAAGAGGTTCACTATCTTCAGAGATTAATTTTGATTCCATACTTGTACTTGAGATTTTTAACAAAGTTTCTCTATCGTTAGGAGTTACTTTTTTTGAAATTTCAGATAATATTTCTAGTGCTTTTTCAGATGCAGCTTGAAATCCTTCGATGATAACTGAAGAATGAACGTCTTTTTTGAGTAATTCTTCAGCCTTTGCTAACAATGTTCCAGCAAATATAACAGATGAAGTAGTTCCATCTCCAACTTCAGTATCAATTGTTTTTGAAATTTCAATCATCATTTTAGCAGCTGGATGTTGTGCATCAATTTCTTTTAGAATTGTAGCACCATCGTTTGTAATTGTTACATCGCCTAAGGAATCAACTAGCATTTTATCTAAACCGCGTGGACCCAAACTTGATTTTACAATGTCACAAACCATTTTTGCAGCCATGATATTGTTTTTTTGAGCGTCTCTACCTTTTTCTTGTAAAGCACTTTCCTTTAGGACTAAAACTGGTCCATTTGGTGTTTGTTGAATTGAGGCCACGAAATATTTTCGTTAAATCCCCTTTTTATACTATAGTCTGGATCGTTGGTATGAATTTTCTTGCTTTTACATCTACAATTCCACTATACATTATTCGAATGTCTGGTAATGCCAAAAAAGGCAAGAATAGAGGTATAAGATGTGGTTTCTTAAATTTACAGCCAGAATCTAATAAAACATCATTAATTTTTGTAAAGTTAGTAGTTACTTTGTCAATTGAATCAGTGGATATTATTCCACCCATTTGGAAAGGTAATGATGCCAAAGTTTTTCTATTTTTTACAACAATTAATCCACCTTGTGATTTAACAAGTTTGTTGGCTGCATCAGCCATGTCCTTCTCATTTGAACCAATTACAATCATATCATTCTCATGAAAACTCCATGTGGATGCAAACGCACCGACATCAGCACCAAAATTTTTTAAAAAACCAATTGTCTTAGTTTTACTACCAAACGTTCTATCCATTGCAGTCACCTTCCAAATATCTTTATCATATGATGCCATAACATTAGAATCTTTAACACTCAAATTGGCAGTATCTTTTTTTGTTACAATTTCAGTTTTCATTGAAATTATATTCACAATTTCAGTATTGTTTTTTGAAGTAAGAATGAAATTTTCAGTTGTTAATTTTGGAAGCTTGACAGTTTTTTGTATCCAAGTTGGTATTTTAGGGGAATGAATTATTTCTAAAATTTTTCCATTAGAAACAACGATTTTCCCACCAAGGATTACTTTGTTAATTTTTATTTTTTTATAGTCATCTAAAATTAAAATGTCAGCAATTTTTCCAGGGCCAATTCCACCAAATTCAGTTCCCATTTTATAATAATCAAAACAATTTTTTGAAGCCATGGAAATAGCATCAATTGGATTCATTCCAAGTTTAATTGATTCTCTAACACAATGATCAATATGACCAATATTTGATATATCAAATGGATCTAATCCATCTGAACAAAACATTAATCTATTTTTGTATGTTCCATGAGATAATACAAGTGGAATAATATCTTTCAAGTCTCTACGAATTGAACCTTCTCGAATCATTATCCACATTCCAAGACGTAATCTCTCTAGTACTTGATCAAAATTTATCGGTTCATGACAAGATAAGATACCAGATGAAACATAAGAATTTAATTTTTTACCACTTGCTCCAGCAGTGTGACCATTAATTATACAATTATTTTCATGCATTTGCTTTAATGATTTTATGGTTTTAGGATCTCGCTTGGTTACCTTAATCCAGGAAAAAACTTCACCTAATCCAACAACAGAACGTAAACCAATTGCGTCTTTTTCCTCTTCAATACTGAGAGTTTTTCCATGACTGAATTTTCGATCAACAGGTAAACCTCCAGGTATTGTATGAAAAAATCTCATTGGGAGGTTTTCTGTTTGCCGTAAAAATTCCTTAAATCCACGATAACCGCATACACTCACAATATCAATAGAATCTGGAAAAAGTGAGGTTACTCCACACAGTAATGATTTTTTAACAAATTCTGCTGGAGTCAAAAAATGATCAATGTGAATATGTGGATCAACAAAACTGGGACAAACATGCTTATTTTTTACATCTAAAACTTTGGTTTTTGGACCACGAGTATGAGATGCATCGACACCGACAAATGCAATTCGATCATTTTTGATTGATATCTGGATTTTTTCTTGAATTTCATTTGTATAGACATTGATTAAAGAACAATTCTCTAAAATTAGATCTGCAGGATTATCTCCAATGGCTACTGAATTAATTTCAGAAAATGCTGATGAAAATTTAGAATGCACACCACAAGATAGCCTCAGATATTATTATACATTGAAGCGATGTTTAAATTACGGTCAGCGAGGCAAAATACTATGAATTTACCAAAAGAGACTAGATCATATTGTCCAAAATGTAAGAGTCATCAAAAAATGAAAGTATCAATTTACAAAGCTGGAAAAAGAAGAGGTTCAGCAGCAGGTGAAAGAAGACATGCCCTAAGGAAAAAAGGATATGGTGGACAAAA
>JABHJJ010000172.1 GCA_018691945.1 Candidatus Nitrosopelagicus sp.
GATTTCTAATGCATTTTCTGCCTTATGAAGATCCTCTTTTTTGACAACAATCGTTATGCTTGATTCAGACGGATTTGATGATACCATCATTGCATTAATATCATTTTTTGTAAGCACTGAAAATATTTTTGCAGCAGCGCCAGGTCCAGCAAACAATATACCACCAGTTAGGTCAAGTAATCCAACTTTTCTAATTGCAGACACACATTTTACAGAATCCTTTGATTTTGAATGAAGTGATGTTACAAGAGTTCCTGGATTATTCACATTGAAACTACTTCTTATTCGCATTGGGATCTTTTTTGATAATAATGGCTCAAATGTTCTTGGATGGATTTGTTTTGCACCGAATCTAGCCATCTCAATTGCCTCAGAATATGAAACTTCTTTGATTAATTTTGCATTTTTTATCAACTTTGGATCTGCTGTCATCATTCCTTCAACATCACTCATCAACCATATTTCATCTGCATCAATGCATGATGCAATTATTGTTGCAGTATAATCAGAGCCTCCACGACCAAATGTTGTGGTATTTTCATGTTGGTCAGCTCCTGCAAATCCAGCAATAACAGGAATTGTTTTTTTAGCAAAATAATCATTAATTGTTTTTGATAGACGAATTCTTGTGGTATCCATTAGAGGTCTGGAATCACCAAAGTTAGAGTCAGTAACTATTCCCGCTTCTTTTCCACTTAATGGTACAGATTTATTTTTCATTTCTTGTAGTGTAAATGACACCAAATCAATTGAGAGTCTTTCACCAAAAGAGATTAGATAGTCATATGAACGTGGAGTCACCTCACCTAACAAGATTAATCCGTGAACTAATTCATCTAGTTCAGAAAGATCAGAATTAAGCTTGTTTGATAATGATTTTAGAATTTTAGAATTTGTTATTAGATGTGTGGCAAATTGTTTATGCTTTTGAGATATTTTTGCAAGCACTCTGTTTGCCTCTTTTTTATTTCCTTTTCCTATTAGAGAAGATATCTGAATCAATTCATCAGTGACAGTATCTATGGCAGAGCAAACAACTACAGTTTTGTTATTTTTTGATATTTTGTCTACAGTTTTGACTACATTTTTGATGTCCTTTACAGTTGCTAGTGACGTTCCGCCAAATTTTACTACTAATTTCAAATCAGTTTCACCTGAACAATTGGTCTTAAAATTCTTTAACTTTCAACACGAGGAGCAAGATAGAAATGAATTTGACCTAGATTTGAGACCTTAAATTCAACTCTTAGTGGTTTTGCAGTAGAATATTCGCATGTAACAATATCAACACTATTGCCAACAGCCTTGATTATAGGATTAAGATATTCCAGACTATATGTTCCAGTGCTTTCTTGTTGTACTGATAATTCTTGTATTTCATCCTGACTGCTTTCTAATGAGATGTCAACTTCACCAGAATCACCCTTGCCTGAAAATGTTGCAGATGATTCACTAGAAGCTATAGTTAGATAATCAGAAACTACCTGAACATCTCCAAGAATTTTATCTAAAGCAGATGAGGTTAAAGATATTTTTGCATCATATGGAATCTTTGGGAGTGGGGTATCAGATGCAGAGCTTTCAATTAATCGCATTTTGTATTTTTTGTTCTTACCTATGGTGACTAGAAGCATGTTATCATCAGATATGTTAATTTCAATCGAATCGCTTTTGTCAGATCTTTTTATTAATTTTGAAAATTCATCAATACGAACTCCAAATTTTATATCACTATCACAATTGTATTTTTCAAATGCAGAATTTGGCCAGTTGATATCAATTAATGCTACGTGAGAAGGATCCATCCCTCGGAAGGAGATTCCTTCGACAGTTGCTTCAAATGTTGCCTCTTCTACAAGTGTGGAAATAGCAGAGATTATTGCCTTCCATTCATCTGCTCCATTTGTCTTTGCTGAGAAAACCAAATCACTTTTTGGTCACAAATGCTAAAGTTAAACCTTATTGCCTTATGCGTAATTTCGCCAAGTTGTTTTACATTTTGTACATCTAAAGAATTGTGTTGTTGGTTCATCAGCACTTCTTGTTTGAAGCATCCACCATACAGCTTCTCTACTATCACAATCTTTGTTCTCACAATCTATCTCAATTGTGGATAAAACTTCTTTTCCCTCATTTTCTCCTACAACTAGAAAATCAGATTCTACTTCCTGGACATCTGTTTTCTTTTTCTCTTTTGGTCCACCTTCAGTGTAATTGCATTTTGGGCAAGTTAGAACTAAAGTATTAGAATCTTTTTTCAGCCTGACATCACAGGTAGGACAGAATTTCATCTGTTACAATCACTTTATTTTTGAGTTGATTAGTTTTTTTAAACTTTCAACTTCAGCAATGGCAGTATCTGCTGCTGCAGAAATTTGAGTCATTGGGTTGGATTGTGAATTAACTCTCATCCATATTTCATTGGTTAATGGATGCTTGATTATAACACCTGCAAAATCCGTATTTTTATCTCGTAGGAGTTCGTGTTGAATAATGTAAAGAGCACCTATATCAGCATCTTTAATTTGTAAACTTGCCTCTTTTTTATCTGAATTAATTAATTGAATGTTCAATTGATCAAAAAAGAACTTATTGTGGATATAAATCAATGTCAATTATGTCCGAAACTCAGATTTCAGCAATAACTCTGGAGAAAGAAAAAAATGAGTTTTCAGGTGATGAAAATATTACCATTAATGTCAGATTTTCATTGACTGGTGGATTAAGGGATGCATTTACTGAGAAAAATTGGACACAGGCGTATAATGAAAATGATAATACTATCAAGCTAAAATATGGAGTAAAATTGGCAAAAGGAGGTATTCGAAAACATGAACTTGGCAAGACCGTAGACACTTACAGAAAGGCATCAATTTTTTGGACTAGAAATCCAAAGCTGGTAAATCCAATGAAAGATAGAAGAATTTGGGTGCAGGTGGCAAAGAACTTTGAACCATTTGTTGCATTAACTGAAGAAGATGTGAGAAAGGAATTTTTTGATTTTGAGGAGAAATTCACATTCAAAGCCTCAGAGTTGGGAACAGGAAATCATAAAATTTCTGCAGAAGCATTTGCATCATGGGAAACACATCCTTACATCAAAAAAGGAGATGCAAAAAACCAATCAAATGAGATTGAAATAAGTATTAATTAGTTAATTTTGAGACAGTAATATGGCAAAATATGACGGATTACTTGGACAACCAGTTTTAGAAGTTGAAGAACCAGATAAAGAAGGTGGAATTACAATAATTTTTAAAGATAACAGATTCATGTTCATTAAGGCAGTAGATGGCAAAATTGACACTGTCTCAATTCCGGAGTGATTTAAGATGGCAAAATTTGATGGTGCAAGAATGCAAGATGTAGTTGAAGTCAAGGATCCCGATGAAGAAGGTGGATTAACTTTAGTATTCAAGGATGATATACGTCTAAAAATCAAAGTAGTAGATGGAAAATTAGTTTCCGAATCTATTCCAGAATAAA
>JABHJJ010000173.1 GCA_018691945.1 Candidatus Nitrosopelagicus sp.
CGAAAAACTACTTGATAGGTTAGAAAAGAGAATTCCAGAACCTGCTGAAGAAACTATAGAGAATGTAAAGCAGAGTAATGAAAAGTTGGATGATACTACAATGGAACAGCTTTATGATGATTGGGGAAATACCAGTTCAAACGCAAATAATAATGAGGATAATACAATGATTTTTGTAATTATTGCTGGTGTTGTTATTGCAGTGATTATTGGAATTGTTATTAAATTAAAGAAAAATTAATCGCCTTTTGAGTCACAAGCACATCCTTCAAACTCATCAAATCTAGAATTACATAGTGGACATTTATCGCCATATTCTATTTCCCAAGGTTCCTTTCCAAATAGTTTAAGATGATCATCTATCTCTTCAGGAATTTCTTGTTTTTCTTCCATCGCAAGATTAAGCTTACAGAGTATGTATACTTATTCAAAAATATAGATTTGATTTTAGTTAGTTAGTAATGCTTCTTTTGAGATGTATTGATTTCTTTCATCAGTTGTGTTTTTTAGAAATTCCTTGTTAAATGCCATTTTTGTTAATGCAACAGATACATCAAATGGACTTGCAGACCAGCCATACTCTGACATTTGCGCAACCGTTTCACCAACTGTCTTTGGCTGATCAAAGAACGAGTCTTTTGCTAGAATTCTCAACTTGTTTTTGATGTCATCTACTGCAATTGTAGAAGGTGATGAGAATTCAGGCTCGTGGAATTCAGCGTTGTCCAAAGAATTCATTACATCGGTTTGTGGTCTTTCATTAAGCATTTGTTTCAATGATTCTATAACGTCAGCTACAGAGTCATTATCAACATAAAAGTCTCTAGAATCGATCTCAATTTCATTTGAACCTTGTTTGATTCGGATTTTTGCCATGTGTAGTCTACGCTAATGTTGATTTATTTTGCTAGCTCAAAGTAGCTTAGAGAGATAATCAAAAGTTGTACACAAGATCATTAAGGAATAGTTCGGTTGATAACGGATTTATAGATATTTTTACAAAAAAAACACATGTTAACAGTTTTTGGATCAACTGCACTAGATACAATTCGAACCCCAAAAAAAACTCTAAAAAATGTACTAGGAGGAGCTGCAACATTTGCAGCAATTTCAGCCAGTTTTTTCACAAAACCAGGACTAATTGCAGTCGTAGGAAGTGATTTCCCAAAAAAATATCATACAGTGTTAAAAAATCATCTAGATCTAAAAGGATTGACAGTTCTTGATGGTAAAACTTTCAGATATGATGGCAAATATGATGCAGCCATGAGTGTCAGAGAAACACTCAAAACAGAACTAAATGTATTAGCAGAATTCAAACCAACGGTACCTGATGTTTATAAAAAATCAGAATTTGTGTATCTGGCAAACAATGATCCTGAACAAAATGCAAAAATTATCAAAGAATTTGATAATGTTAAATTTTCAATGTGCGATACTATTGAATTTTGGATTGCAACAAAACGTAATGCAGTAATTAAAATGATAAAATCAGTAGATGCAGTAGTCATTAATGATGAAGAGGCAAAACTACTCACAAAAGAAGACAATTTGATCAAATGTGCAAAAAAAATGATGGCTTGGGGCGTCAATTATGTTGTAATTAAGAAAGGAGAACACGGTGCATTACTATTTCATGAAGATGTAGTTTTTCCATCAGTTGGATTTTCATTAGAATCTGTTGTAGACCCAACAGGCGCAGGAGATTCTTTTGCAGGGGCAATGATTGGACATTTAGCTGCTAAGAATAAAACAAATTTTTCTGAAATTAAAAAATCAATCATTTATGGAAATGTTATGGGTTCATTTGCTGTTGAAAGATATGGCTTGGCAGGATTAACATCACTAAAAAAGTCCGATATTACAAAGAGGATTAGACAGTACGAAAAGATGGTTACTTTTTGAAGAGTTATAGATAACAATTTTTTTTGTTAATTATGGAAGATAAACTGAATTCAATTTTTACAATGCAAAAGGGTCTAGAAGACATGATGAATCTTGACAGATATCCAAAAGATACTGAAGGTAAGGTATCAGCATTGTGTACTGCAATAATGCACGAAGCAGTTGAGCTACAGCGAACTACAAACTGGAAATGGTGGAAAACACCAACTGCATTTAATGAAGCAGAAGCAAGAGAAGAGTTGATAGACATTTGGCACTTTGTTGTTCAAGCATCATTAGAACTCAACCTTACACCTGATGACATTTTAAAAGAATATGAAAGAAAAAATGAGATTAACAGGCAACGACAGAAAGATGGTTACTAGTTTGGTCATATAATATGATTGAAATAATTTTATAGTAGGTCTATTAAAAATCGATGAAATGAAAGTTCGTCATTTACAAGAACAAGACAAACAGTACAGAGTTTTTCTGTACATATTTTATGCTGCTTCTGCAATGATGGTATCTATCCTGATTTATGGAGTAGTCATGATGGTTGGAGAATGGCAAGAAAATGGCACATATGTAATGGGTGAAATTTTAGTTAACACGCATGTTCCGTTTGAAAACTTTGCGAACCTTACTACATGGTTATCATTTGCATGTATAATTGCATGGTACTGTGTTTCAAGAATTGGATGGAAAAGAACAGTTGGATTAGAATCTTACAGAATGGCACTTTTACAATTAATGTTGTTAGGCTTTGCAGTAATTTGTCTATACGAAGTTTTATGGAGTTTCACCGTACTTAACGCAGAGATTACATCACAAATGGTAATTGATGGAACAACTCCAGACATTGATAGATTAATAGTAGACTATCCAGATCCAGACAGACCATGGAATTTGATATTTGCCACAAAAATTTGGCTAGTAGGATTCATAATTAGTGCCCATGCTTTCTATCTAAGTAAGAAACCGAGAAAATCTCAAGATGAATTAGTGCCTGAAGATTAGTTCAACAGCAAAAATTTTAAAAATAATAAATGTTTTAGTCATGAAATTAGATTCATGACGTTTTCAACAGGAGAGAGAAAAAATTCGTATTTTTTAGTTTCCGTAGTTATTACTAGCATAATTATATCAATACCAATAATTTCAAATCACTTTTTACATCCTGAACATTATTTTCATATGGCAGTTCATGAAGCTGGTTTTGTTTTGGCAATATTTTTATTTACAATGACAATAATCGCTTACAATAAAACTAAGATTAGAAGAATGCTTTTTGCTGCAGGTGCATTTTTGACTCTGTCAATTACACAACTAGGTTACATGATTGAAAAAATTAACACTCCGGGAAATATGGAGATAGAAAGTGTAGCTGAGGAACATTTTGATATAGGAATTCTAATTATGACATCTTTGTTTGCATTTGGGATTTTTTACAAAAAATGAGTTATATTCGAAAAATTATATATTTTTAAAAAATTTTTGATGCGATGTTGGTGCTAAATTCTATTGAAATCTTTGATGATATAAATAGAAGATATGTTGAGAAAATTTTAGAAATTAAAATTGGATAGAAGTCAAATTGTTTTAGATGTAATTGAAAAAAATCCCGGAATTAGATTTAATGAAATAATGAGAATTACAGACATCAGAAATGGCACACTTAGTCATTATGTAAAAAAATTAGAAGAAAAAGGCAATATCCAATTAGAGAGGACACCACGAGTAACACGTGCATATCCAGTAGGCATAGGTGCTCATGAGGCTACAATATGTAAATACCTAACAATGCCAACTCAGAAAAAATTAATTCTATTTTTACTCAAGAAAAAAGTTGCCACCTCGGTTGAGATAAGAAAGTATCTGCAAAAATCACCGTCCGTGGTATCTGTAAATCTTAACGAACTTTTTAGAATGAGGGTTATTAATAAAAAATATGATATACCTTCAAACAAATATTCCCTAAAAAATCCTACAGAGATTGTGGGAATATTGAAGGAGTACTATCCAAGCTTAATTGAACAACTTTCAGAAAATACAATAGAAATGCTTGAGTTTTAGTGTAAGAAAATTTTTGTAATTACTTTTAAAAATTAATACAAGACTTTATAGATAAACAAAAGTAAAATCTGTTAAAATGGATGTTACAGAAAAAGTAGAATTAATCAAGAGACCACCTACAAAAGAAATAGTAAAAGATGAAGCAGAATTAATTGAATTACTAAACACCAATTCTAAACCAAAACACTACATTGGTTTAGAGATTTCCGGATTTTTGCATCTTGGAAGTTTAATCAGCACGGGTTTTAAGATTAATGATTTTATGAAAGCAGGAATTGACTGTACTGTATTTTTGGCAGATTGGCACACTTTGATTAATGATAAACTCGGAGGGAATCTAGA
>JABHJJ010000174.1 GCA_018691945.1 Candidatus Nitrosopelagicus sp.
ACAATTGCTGCAGTGAATGGATTTGCGTTAGGTGGAGGATGTGAAGTTGCAATGTCTTGTGACATTAGAATCGCATCTGATAATGCAAGAATGGGTCAACCAGAAGTTACAATTGGAATTCCTCCAGGATGGGGTGGAACACAAAGATTGATGCGAATAGTTGGTGTTGCAAAAGCAAAAGAACTTGTCTATACTGGAAAAATGATTAAAGCAGCTGAGGCAAAAGAAATCGGTCTTGTTAACAATGTTGTTCCATTAGAATCATTAATGGATGAGGTTATGAGCATGGCAAAAACTATTGCATCAAATGCAACACTCGCAGTTCGCATGTCAAAAACAGCTATTAACAAAGGAAGAAATGCAGATCTTGATACCGGCTTAGGTGTAGAACTATTGGCTTGGAGAAATTGTTTCTCTGATCCTGATAGAGAAAAACGTATGACAGACTTTGTGAATAAATCCAAAAAATAGAATTATCTATTTTTCTTTATTTTCTTTATTAACTACTGTGCTTGGTAGCAAAAGCTTCTTATAATTTGAGAAATGATTTTTTGTATGGCAACTGAACAAACACAAAAGTTAGTCACAATCACTCCAAAAGCTGCTGAAAAAATTCAAGAATTCATGGCTGAGGAAGAAGGAAAACCACAGTTCCTTAGAATCTATGTTCAAGGTGGTGGTTGTTCTGGTCTATCATACGGAATGGGCTTTGAAAAAGAAGCTGAAGAAGATGATAGTGTAATGGAAGAAAATGGTGTTAAAGTAATAGTTGATAGTATGAGCATTGATCATCTCAATGGTGCAAACGTTGACTATATTGAAAGCCTAATGGGTTCTGGTTTTAAAATCAATAATCCAAATGTAACAAAATCTTGTTCTTGTGGCTCTTCATTCAGTACTGAATAAGCATATTTTCTATTCTCTCTTTTTCATTTAATTTATCCAAATCGTTTATAAATCTCAAATTATATCTCTGAATATTGAATATTAAGGAGATGAACAATAATTGCCATATACAGGTATTGTCAAGTATCACGTTAAACTGTCATTCGAAGTTGATGGGCTTGTCGAACGAGCAGATATAATCGGAGCTATATTCGGACAAACTGAAGGTCTCTTGGGACCTGAAATGAATCTGAATGAACTCCAGAGGGTATCTAAGGTCGGTCGAATTGAAGTTAATACGTTCAGTACTGAAAATACAACTAAAGGTGATGCATTGTTACCAATGAGTACTGATATTGATACATGTTCATTAATTTCTGCTGCAATTGAGAGTATAGATAAAGTTGGTCCTTTTGATAGTAAATTTAGATTAGATGCAATTGATGACGTTAGAGCAACAAAAAAACAAGATATCTTACAACGTGCTAAAGAAATCAAACAAAAATGGTCTACCAATTCTGTTAGCGAAGGACAAGAAATGCTTGAACAAGTTCATGAGAATAATTCAGATAAAATTACTACATACGGTCCAAAAAAACTCCACTGTAGTACTGGAATATTTGATTCTAAATGGATAATTCTTGTAGAAGGTAGAGCAGATATTATCAATCTTTTACGAGCAGGGTATGATAATGCATTAGCATTTGAAGGTGGTAGAATTGATGAATCTATTAAAGAAATATGTGAAGAAAAAGAAAAGGTTGTAGCATTCACAGATGGTGACAGAGCAGGTGGATTTATTTTAAAAGAATTAAAATCTGTCGTACATATTGATCTTGAATTACGTGCTGATACTGGAATTGAAGTTGAAGAATTAACTCCAAAAAGAGTTGATGAACTTTTGAGTCCTGTCAAAAAACAAATGGAAGAAGAATTATCTGCACCTGAAATTAAAAATGTAGATGATGGCCCTCTTGCGGAATTATGCAAAAATAAATTCTCAGAATTAAATGAATCTCTAGAAGCAATTGCACTTGATTCAAGTGAGGCTGAAGTCTTCAGAGTTGCAATCCCAGAATTAGTTGGAAAAATTAGTGGTCAATCAGGAATAAAATATCTTATCATAGATGGAATAATCACTCAAAGATTAGTTGATGCTGCAAAAGCTGCCGGTGTAGAAAACTTAATTGGTCATAGAACTGCAAAATTATCCGACTCTAATGGTGTATCATTAAAAACATTTAGAGAACTTGGTATAGCATCTAATTAATGACTGATCTTAAAACACAACACCTTCTAACCTTAGCACATATTTTATCCAAAGGCGGGAAACACAATTTTGTTAATATAACTACTACTTCTCTTGGAAAGGAAATAGGCAAATCTCAACAATCTGCATCTCTACATCTAAAAGAATTGGAATTGGGTGGATTTATTGAAAGAATTCAATATGGACGAAAACAATCAATAAAAATTACAAATAAAGGATTTATCGAATTGTCAACACTTCATAATCTTTTATCAAAATTAATATCAAAATCTCCTAATTCATTATCACTTACAGGTATGATAACCACGGGAATGGGGGAAGGGGCATACTACATGTCGATGAAAGGATATACAAGACAATTCAAATCAAAATTAGGATACGTTCCTTATCCTGGAACATTGAATGTTCAATTAACAGAAAAAAAATTCTCTGAGGCTATTTCACAATTATCAAATTATGAAGGAATAAAGATTAATTCGTTCTCTGATGGTAAACGAACCTTTGGATGGGTAAAATGCTTCAAATCAAAAATTAATAATAAAATTGATTGTGAATTGATCTTGTTGGAACGAACACATCATGATACAACAATTGTTGAATTTATATCAAAAAATAACATACGAAAATCTTTGAAAATTGGAAATAAATCAAATGTTAAAGTTAAAATTTCAATTTTAGGTAATTTCTCTTAAAGACCGTGAATGTCTTTGCCATACTCTTTTTCAATTACTGAACTTGAAGTTTCAGGTCTTGGAGATTCCAATCTGGCCACTTCTACTTCTAAGTTTATCTTTCTACATCCTTCTGTGATGAATTTTTCCTGATGGGTTTGATCGTAACCTAAAGCAATTATTTGTGGTTTTACTAAATCTACTGTTTTGAAAATATCTTCATCATCGCCAATAATACATAGATCAACCATGTTTAACGATGAAACCAACTCTTGTCGTAATTGAGCACTATGAAGTGGTTTTCGTTTTTTCATTTTCACTGCTGTCTTGTCTGTTGCAACTACCACTACTAAAAAATCTCCCATTTTTTTTGCATCATTTAATGTATTAATATGTCCAGGATGAATAATATCAAAAACCCCTCCAGCTAAGACAATTTTTGATTTCCATGAATTTTGCATATCTTCTAGTGTTATCAATTTATTTTCTATCCGTAATCTCAGAGTTTTTGTCCAATTTCAACTCATCGTTATCACATTTTTGGGTCAAAGCCTTTTGCAATACGTAATGCATCAACAAGACCATCTGCATAACCTATGCTTAGTACCGCATATTCTTTTTTCCCTTCTTTAAGAAAATTTTCGGCATCATCAATGTACAATTTTGCATTTATCAAGACATCTTCAAATTCTTTAAGATTTTCATAATGTGGTTTAATTTCTTCTAGTGCCTCTCTTACCATTGGAACATATTTTTCAATCATTTGTTCAGAAATATTCTTCACATCTGTTGAATTATCAGTCGGTTCATCCAAACATTCTGTGACGGTCTTCACTGCATCAGATTCTGTAAAATGTAATCTTCCAGGTATGATTATACTGTGTGGTGCTTCCCCAAACTCGCTTTTAATTAGGTTTGAAATATTCCCTGAAATTATTTGCTGACTATTTTTTCCAATTCTGGACGCAACAATTGCAAAAGTTTCTTTTGAAATGACTTTTCGATTCTGTGTTTTTTCAGCATCTAATAACAGTGATAATGCATCTTTTGGTTCTAAGAAAAATGATTTATCTTCATTATATTCAAGTAAAATCACTGAATGCGTCTTACTCAATAAATTCTCAAAAATTGTATTGTATGGGGTAATCATTGATTTTGGATCATTCATAATGGTTAGCACCTTTCCAATTTTGTAATAGTGTAGTCCTACTTCTCCAATTAATGATGAAACAATTGAGGATGAATGAATTGTTTTTGTCTCTATTCTGTCTCTCATCGCTCGTGTCTTTAACTCAAGATGTGTTGTAGCAATGTATGGATCGCCATATGAAATTAACACGGTATCTTTATTTTTTGCATTTTCTAAAATCTCGTTACCATCTTCAACCACCCATCGTTTTGCAGTTTTAAATTCTCCATCAGAAATCTCTTCTAATTGTTTTTTCTCAGTTTCTGAGATAGGACTAGTAAATGACTCTAAATATACAATCTCTGCATTTTTTATTACATTTAATGTACTATTTGATAATTCTGAAATACCTGAGATACCTAATCCAATAAACCACAGCATTATTTCGTTCTGTCATGTAGTCTTTTTAAATGGTATAGTGATTTTTTTAGAATTTCTATTCCTTTAACAAATTCATCAATTGAAACTTTCTCATCGATTGTATGTGCTTCGTGAGGATCTCCTGGACCATATGTAATTACGGGAATCTTTAGTTGATTGCCTATCACATTCATGTCGCCTGTACCTGTTTTTCTAATCAACATTGGTCTTTTCTTCTCTACATCCAAAACTGATAATGTTAATGCCCTTACTAATGGCGAGTTATGTGCAGCCTCAAATGGTTCTGTTTCATCTATTACTGAATACAAAACTTCAATTTCTCTTTTTGTTGATATGTCATTGACTATTGTGGTGATTTTTTCTTCAATATCATTACAATTCATATCAACTGGAATTCTAATATCTAGTGTTACTACACATTCTATCGGTGTAACATTATGGCTAGTACCTCCACGAATTTCTGTAAGAGTTGCAGTAAGCATCATTCCTTTGCTTTTGTCTTCCTGACCATTCTCTAATTCATTTTTTAATTCTGTTGCCACAGATAATGTTTCTTCTATTGCATTTTTTGCCAACCATGGGGCACTTGCATGGGCACTATCTTTTACATTTACTCTGAGGTTGATTGCTAAGCGACCTTTGTAGGCAATTGTAACTTTTTGAATACTACTTGGTTCTCCAAAAATTGCATAATCTACATTAGGCTTATTTTTTACCAGATTCTTTATCCCTGTTGCATTACCCTCTTCATCAACTGCTCCAACAAATGTTACTGTTCCTTGATTTTCTTCTACACTTGCGGCTGCAAACAGCATTGCAATTAGTGGTGCTTTTGCATCTGATGCGCCTCTACCATGCAGCATGTCTCCTTCCTTTCTTACCTTAATCTTTCCTGGAACGACATCCATATGTCCACATAACATAATTTTTGGTTCACCTGAACCTTTAGTTGCAATCAAATTCCCAACCTCATCTTGATGAATATCTCTAAACCCTAGATCATCACATCGGTCTGCAAGAAAATCAGCTAAAGCCTTTTCACTTAATGATGGAGTATAGATTCGTAATGCTTTTTCCAAAGTTTTGATTGCATATCTGGAAGTTTCTAAATGTTCATCCATTCTATACTAACCCCTTTACATATTCTAACATTAACTTTGGAATATCTACTCCTGTAACTCTAACAACATTTCTAAATTCAGTTGTATTGTTTATCTCATGTACGACCATTCCTTTATCATTACTTTCCATTAGGTCGATTCCTACGATATCTCCAAACACTGAATCCTTTGCTTTAATACATATGTCTTCAAGCTCATTACTAATTTCACATGTTTCTGCTGAGCCGCCTAAATGTGTATTTGTTTTCCAATTACCATCTCCGGAATTTCTGTATATTGCAGCTGCAACATTATCTCCTATCACAATTACACGAATGTCTCTTGGAGGACGTTGTACAAATTCCTCCAGAAAATGAATATGATGAATTGGATACATTGCTTCTCTTCCTTCTATGATTCCTTCTGCTGCATCCATATCATTCAACTTGGAAACCATTCTTCCCCAACTGCCTACTGTTGGCTTGATAATTTTTGGAAATCCATGTTTCTTCAATGCATCTAATGCAGAATCTTTTGAAAATGCAACTGTTGCATTTGGTGTTGGAACTCCTGCTTTCTGTAACAACATATGTGTAAACAATTTATTTCCAGCAAAGATTCCTGTGTTTAGACAATTTACTACTTTTGCACCTTGACCTTCAAGAGCTGCAGTTGAATGTAAATTTCTATAATAGCTAACACATCTCTGCAACACTGGTCCATCTAAGCAATTTTTTTCATTCAGATCCAAAAACATTTTTTTACAATCTATCATGTCTATTGAAATATTATTTTTTTTTGCAGATTCAATTAGTAATTTTTCTTCAAGACGGATTGTATCGTAAAGGATTGAAATTTTGCCGGTCACTGTCCCCAATCCTCTCCGACTGTTTGAGCTGGTTTTAACTCAAAACCTTCGGATGCCTTGCTAAGTTCAAAACTTGCGCCGCAATCTGGACAGGTGACAATTTCGCCTTCTACTGCATCGTCTGGAATACCTATGTTCGCATCACATTCGGGACAACTTGTCATTTTTACCTATTTTCCCTCTCTTTTTTCATCCTTAATTATTTTCCGTTCAAGGCGGTCTTCTAGTGGAATTTCTAAAACATCTCCCATTCTAAGATTTTTTAACCCTGCTGCAACGCTCTTTGCAGTCTCAGGATCTTTCTTTATTCCTAATAATGACATAAGATATCCTGCGCCTGTTTTACCTGCTAATTCCCCAAATACTATTCTTCTCCTGTTTCCAACGGCTCTAGGTGGGATGGGCTCATATGCTGCGGGATTTCTTAAAATTGCTGCAAGGTGTGTTCCTGCTTTGTGTTTGTATGCTGATGAACCTACAATTGGTTTTGAATCATATGGTTTGATTGATGTGTATTCTTCAATTAATCTAGA
>JABHJJ010000175.1 GCA_018691945.1 Candidatus Nitrosopelagicus sp.
CACCAATTGGAACAATTATCGATAACACAAGAATAGCTAAAAGAAGTACACGCAAGAGATCTGAATGCTCGTAAAGCTGTATTTATTTTAGTTCATTTTATTCATTAATCATGCCTGAAATCTGGTTGAACTATGGAAAAAATGAAGTCGTCTTAGATATTATGGCTGAAAATTTAGATGAACAAATCAAGTTTGAGCAACCGGTAATAGATGATTCAGTAATTAATGAAAATTTAGAAGGATTAGATTTATCAAAACCAACTGAAATTGTAATCCAAAATTATAGTATATCAAGACAAAAAATTCTTGGAAAACTTTATGAAAAATGTGAAATCAAATCATTTTCAAAACCTAAACTGTTAGTTGACAAAAGAAATCTTCCTCTAATCAAAGCAAATAATCCTGATACCATAAGTATTAATGAATATGAAGAACAGGAATTATCAAATTCAAACCTAGTGTTCCTTGGTGAAGTGCAGTTTGATGGTTTATTTGGATATGAAACAGTTGCAACAAGATTACTACGTAAATTTGGTGCCGACAAAATGCTAGAGGCATTCTCACATCGCTCAGGAAATTTACCAAACCCTGGCACAGATTCTCCATCATTTGGTGATGCAAAAAAGTTTACAGATGGATTTGAGGTATCATGCATAGAAATTGCAGCAAACAAAAAAGGAATTTCAGGTTTGCAGGTTGGCCATCCATCAAAAACATCATCCATATCTCAAACACTTCTAAAATCTACTGCAACCTTTGAAGAAAAGTTCCGTACAATGATAATTAGTACAGGAAAGGATGCAAGTAATCAGACATTATCCTCATCGTTAACTTCTGTATGGAATTTTCATCCATCGATAAAAAATCAGGGATTGGTCATACTTATTGCTGAATGTATGGGTGGATTAGGTTCTGAAACGTTTCAAAAATTAATTGATGGTCGTATCACACCTGAAAAGATCAAAAATGCATCAAAGTACGAAGACGGAATGGAAAATCTGCTATTCTTGTCAGAAATTCAAAAAACATTTCAAATTGCAATGACATCAATCTTACCAGAACTATACCTCAAAAAACTTGGAATAATCCACTTAGATGGAATTAAAAAATCAATGGACTATATCCTAAAAAATCAAGGACCAAGACAAAAAGTGCAGGTTATAGAAGACGGTGCACGTACTTTACTACGGGAAAATTGATTCTGGTAGTGGCGCACACAAAACTGCTAACACAATAACTCCAATGTAGACAATTTTTCTATTTTTTGATAGTGGTGATATGTCATCTAATGGCTGTGCATCTTTACTTCTTGAACTTAGAATTAAAATGAAAATTGCCATCATCCAATAATTCAGTAATGCTAAAACACCAAGACTTGCATATGTTGCATACTTGTGCCATTTTCGTCCCAAGATGACTCTTGACATATGACCGCCATCTAACTGCCATGCAGGTAACAAATTCAAAAATGTAATTAAAAACCCAAGCCATGCTGCAAACATTATTGGAGACATTATCACTTCAACATCATCTCCATTTTTGTCAAACAATGCAAGTGCACCTTTCATGATCAAATTTTCATTCATAGGAAAGAGTGTTGAACCAGTCATCAAATTTTCTGCAATCTGACTATCAATTACCGGTGATGACCATGCACCAAAAATTACAACTATTACTGCAACTACTAACCCTGCTATTGGGCCAGCTACTGCAATGTCAAACAAAATGTCTCTATTTACTGTAAGACTTCTTGATTGAATGAATGCACCAAATGTTGGTATTCCCACAATTGGTATACCTGGAATAAAGTAAGGCCATGTTGTCTTTATTTTATGCCACCTTGCAGCAATCAAATGTCCTGCTTCGTGAACTCCTAAGATTCCTATTAATGCCCATGCATATACAATTGCAACTCCAAGTGGGTCACCAATTGGTTTAATGAGTGGAAATGTGTTAAGCATTGCAGTTCTGTAAAAGCCATCAATTAACACCATTGCAACAGTTGCAGCAAACATGATTCTTGGTGTCCAAGATTTTGATAACCACTTTCTCTTTTTTTGTTTAGGTAATTTTGATATGACTACCATGTGTCTGTATCCCTCTTTTTCAAGTGTACACAGTAGATTGTTAGTCTCTAATTCTTGTGTTAAGAGAACAAATTTTTCTTTGAATTCTTGATCCTCAAAATAAAATTTCATCTTTACTAGACCCGTATCTACTTCAGAAACATCAAAATGATTCTCTACAGCTTTTTTAATAAATTCCTGTGTTGGCTCTATCATGAAGATCGTGTATTATCTGAGCATAATTGTTTTTCCAGTATCAAATTAAATATGCTAACTTCCATGTATTATCATGCAAGTAATCCTACGTGAGCATAATGGAGCCATATTCAGACGTTGTGAACCTAGTGATCTAATTGGTGTAATGGAGATTAACATGAAAACATTACCTGAACATTATTCTGATTATTTCTATGAAAGTCTACTTGCAGAAGCACCTGAATCATTCCTAATAGCCGAAAAAGGTGGTCAACATGTTGGATATATAATGTGCAAGACTGAATTTGGATTTTCTAACTTTAAAAAACTTGGATTTGTCAAAAAAGGACACGTAGTCTCTGTTGCAGTACTGGAAGACTATCGTGGAAATGGATTTGGAAAAATTCTTGTTAATGAAGCATTCAAAGGAGTTAAAGAAAAACAATGTGATGAAATGTATCTTGAGGTTCGTTGTAGCAATACAGAGGCTGTAAAATTATATCAAGATTTGGGCATGGATATCAGACAAAGACTAAAGTCGTATTATCGTGATGGCGAAGATGCCTATATGATGGCAATCGAATTCTAGCTTCAGTTAAATTACTCTTTTTGATCAAATCGACATGACACGACGAAAATCTATGGGTGTTTTTATTTTTGTATCATGCATAGCTGCGTTTTTTGTCTATGCATATCTGTTAATGCTCTCTGAGTGGAGTCCAATTGTATTACAATTGACTATACTCATGGTTGTAGGAGGTGTTCTGGGAATTGTTTCTTGGATTGGTTATCAAATGGCAACTACAACTGCAAAACCTTCTTCATTAATTGAAGATGATTAGTTTTTAGAAATTTTAACATCTACTACGGTTTGATAAAATCTTGGTCCTACGGGTCTGACATTTCGTGAAGTTATTATTTGTGCATTTGTTTTGTTTACACTCATGAAATGTTCTTCAGATAATTTTGCTGCATCCTGTTTTTTATCTGCATGCATATGTGAATAATAGTGAATTGTTCCTTTATCTTTTAATCCAAGTAATGCTGAATCTAAAAATTCATCAGAACGTTCAGGTAATAACATCAAAATCCTATCTGCCTTTTCAATCAATTGATCATTAATCACTTGAGTTGCATCACCATTCAATGAAATGACCTCTCCTTTGAGTTTGTTAATCTGTGCGTTTTCTCTGCATAATTGTGCTGCAATTGGGTTGATATCTATATTGTAAATAGTGCATGGAGTGTTTTTTGCTGCAAGTATAGAAAACATTCCTACACCACCAAACATGTTGATGATTACTTCCTTTTCTTTTACTAATCCTGCAATTCGTTCTCTTTCTGTTGATAGTCTTGGTGAGAAAAATGCTTTTTCTACATCAACAATAAATCTACACCCATTTTCTTTGTATTCTGTCTGGGTCTTGTTTTCTCCGGCAATTAATTCTAATTGTCTTATTCTAAAGTCTCCTTCAACTGGTGAAGACTGATAAAAAACTGAATTTGCTGTACTAACTTGCTCTAGTAACGTTTTTCCGATAACTTGTTTTTTTGAAGTTAAAGAGTCAGGAATTCTTACAATTATGATATCGCCAATCTGATCAAATGCAGAAATGAGCTGTTCGTTTTCTTCTTCTGAGAGAATATCTCGTAAAACTCTCTTTAACATCTTGGTCATTTTCTAAAATAGTAATTACCTGTCGACTTTTGTTCTTTATCTAACCTGCTTGTTTCTTTATTCACACGATGTCTGCTTGTCTTCTCATCTCTTCTAAATGAGATGTTAAGTGATTCTAGGAACCTATTCATAGCATCTGTCTTTAGCATTGGAGATGTTGCAGTTCCAGACATACTGGATGTTCCCTCAAAAATTACCATTGAATCTGATACCAAGTCCATCAATTGTAGGTCATGATCAATGATTATGGCAGATTTACCAAACGAACGAACAAACTTCTGCAAAAATTTAGCAACTGCAATTCGGTCTTCTACATCTAAAAATGCAGATGGCTCATCTAGAGCGTATAAATCAGCTTTTTGTAATAGGCATGATGCTATTGCAACTTTCTGTAGTTCTCCTCCTGACAAATTCTTTACTGATTTGTTGTACAATTTTTTTAATTTTAACGGATCCAAAATCTGCTCTTCTTCAGTGCTTCCTTCAATTGAAGAGCCATTTGATTTTTCTAAAACTGAAATTACTTCTATATCTATATCATTTGAAAGATATTGTGGTTTGTATGAAATTTTGATCTTTTTATCAACTGAACCCTTAGTTGGTTTCTCAACTCCTGCAATCATCTTCATCATTGTTGTTTTTCCCAATGCATTAGCACCCATTATTCCAAGCAGTTGTCCTTTTCTTACAGTTCCTGGTTCAATCGAAACTGAAAATGAATCATATTTTTTCTCCAATCTTGGATATGAGATGACTGTATCACCCTCTAACATCTCATCACCTGATGTTGATGCATCAAAGGTGAATTTTTTATCTCTAAATCTGACATTCTCTGCTGGCAAATAACCATCAAGAAATACATTAATTCCAACCTTGGTTGATAATACAGTTGAAACAATACCATATGCTGCTGGCACTCCATACAAAACTTCAATGTAGTCACTAAGAAAGTCCAGTAATGTTAAATCATGCTCCACCACCATCACACTTTTTCCTTCTTCAGCAAGTTTGTGAATTACTCTTGCAACACCTGTTCTTTGGAATATATCATTGTAAGATGATGGTTCATCAAAAAAGTAAAAATCAGAATCTCTTGACGCAGCAGTTGCAACAGATAATCTTTGTAATTCTCCTCCACTAAGTTCTTTGAGATTTTGCTCTAAAGAATTTTCTAATCCTAGCTGCTTAACCAATTCTCTAGATACGCCTCTCTGATCAAATTTGTCTAGGAGTTCTTTCCCTGTTCCATCAAATGCATCTGCAATAGTGTGAACTTGTTGCGGTTTGATTGATGCTCTAACCTCCCCATTTTTTATTTTTTCAAAATGTGCTTTCAATTCTGTACCTTTGTAATAATTTAAAATTTCATCCCATTCTGGTGGTTGCTCATAATTTCCAAGATTTGGTTTTAGAATACCTGAAAGAATGTTTACAACAGTACTCTTTCCCATTCCATTTCTTCCTAATAATCCTACAACCTCTCCTTTTTTTGGAGTTGGAAGTTTGTATAATCTAAAAGAATTCATTCCGTACTGGTGAATTTTGTCTGTTTTTAGTTCACTAGCCAAATTCACAATTGTAATTGCATCAAATGGGCAAACCTTGACACAAATTCCACACCCATTGCAAATATTCTCGTCTATGGTTGCCTTTTTGGTCTCTTCATTTAGGACAATACAGTCTGCTCCAGATTTATTCACTGGACAATATTTGATACACTCTAGCCCACATTTCTTGGGCTGGCATAATTCCTTGTCTAGTACCGCAACACGATGTGTCATAACGGTATTCGCTCTCGCTTTAATTTATACTTCTATGAATAATTATATGCAAAAAATTTGTTCAGGATTTTGTAGTTAGCTTATTATGAAAGATAATTTGTGGAAATGTTAAGCCGGCCATAGCGTTTGGGTGCGACCCAATCCCATTCCGAACTTGGAAGTCAAACCAAATGTCGCTGCTGTGTTACTGACATGCGAGAGCCGTTGGGAAGCAACAGTGCTGGCATCTTTTTAATTCAATTA
>JABHJJ010000176.1 GCA_018691945.1 Candidatus Nitrosopelagicus sp.
GAAGTATAGGAAGAATTCCGGCTGAAAGAGATACCACATACCAAAAAATCAAGAAATTTGAAGTAGAGCCTACAGAATCAGAAGGGTTAGACGGAGTTGATGATGTAAAGAAATTTGGTTCTTATTTTGAATTAATTAAAATAAAAAAGTATCAATACCAAAATCCTAGAGAAAATTAAACTAAAAGACTTACCAAATATGCAACAAATGCCATTGCTAGACCAATTCCTACAAATCGTGGAATGAATTTTCTGAATCCAATGAATAAAACAAGACTGAATGCAATCATTATGTAATAATTAGAAAAGACATCAGTTGAAACAGGTATACCAATTAATGTTGCAGATATACCACCTATGAGAAGAATGTTGTAAATGTTGCTACCGACAATATTTCCTATACCAATATCCATTTGCTTTTTTCTTATTGCAATCACAGAAGTGATTAATTCAGGTAATGAAGTTCCTATAGCAACTATTACAACACCTATTACTAATTCAGAAATACCTAAATCTTCTGCAACATTTACTGCACCGTCAACAGTCAAATCTCCACCCATGAACAACAAAACAGCGCCAACAACAACTGCAAATATTGCTCTAGGAGTTGTATTGACCTTAAAACGTGAAATAGCCATATCACCAGAAGGATCCTCAGATTCTATGACATCACCAACAGGAATCTGTTTTTTTGCAGATTTTACAATATAGATAGTAAATACAATTAATCCTGCCACCAAGATAGCACCATCAATTTGTGAAATTTCACCGTCAAATGAAAGCAAGAGCATTAAAAATGATACAAAAATCATAATTGGGAGCCATTTAGTTACTACACGACGTCTCATTCCAAGTCCATTTCGTTTTTTTCCATCTATCACCAAACCTGTAGCAATCATTGCAGAAATTCCAATCACCATTCCAATATTACTAATATTACTACCAACAATATTTCCCAGAATTAGATCAGTATGAGAATTAAATACGGCCGTCAAACTTGCTGCAAGTTCAGGAGTAGATGTGCCATATGCAACTACTGTTAAACCAACAACCATACTACTAATTTGAAGTCTTTTTGCAAGTGCTGCACCACCTGCAACTAATACGTATCCACCAGCAGATAATAGAATTAAACCAAATATCGCAAGAGTGATTTCCACTATGAGCATATTTGGAATAGACCAATACAGGTTTAAAATTCATCTTTTTCTAAAAATTTACACAACAAACAACCAAAATGTATCAGATGTTATCTCCATGTTCAGTAAAACTGATCAAATAGCTCAACAATGCGTGGCTCAACCTTAATATGGTAAAGTACGGTACTATACTGTATGAGAGCAAGGCTGACATACGTACCAATAGAAGTAGCAGAACGATTTGAAGGATTCATAATTCAACGTGACGAACAAGTTTTAGACGCGGTTAGAGCAAAAACAAAGGATTTCAGTACATTATCCTTGCTGAAACTATTGTATCAATTAAATTCAAACCCAATGACATTTTCAGACTTGTACTCAAAATCTAAAATCAGAATGAAGAAATCTTTTCTAAACTATTTACATTTTTGTATAGAATACAAATTCATGGAAAAAGAGAGAGTTGGATCAAATGTGATCTATTCTATCACAGATAAGGGAAGAGTCATGTTAGATTTGTTTACAATGAATGAGAAAAACTAGATCAGAATATCCGTGATGCATATAATAAAACAAATAGTATAGAACCAGTTCCAAAAATAATTATTCGGATCATACCACGAGACATATTTCCTCATGAAGCGAACAAGTAATTAAACAAAACATAATCAGTAAAACATTGCAGTCAAACATACCTGAAGCAGAGATCTATGAAATAGGGAAAAATAAGTTGAAGAATCCTACAATTTTTGTCGGGTTTGTTGGTGCAGGATTAGTTGGAACAATATCAATTGATCATATGATAAATGAATTAGATATGAAAGAGATTGGATTTCTCCGTTCAAAGCACTTACCACCATCAGCAGTATTTATGCAAGGGAGATTAAGACATCCATTTAGGATTTATTCCAACGAGGATGGAAATATTTGCGCAATAATTTGTGAGATAATAATTAGTAAAGATGGGATTTACAATATTGCAATGGCTATTCTAGATTGGGCAGAAAAAAAAGGCTCAAATGAAATAATAGTATTAGACGGAGTTGCAGATAAAAAACATGATGGGAAAACATTCTTTGCAGCAGAAGTGGACTTGTGTAGAATAATGGAAGAAAATGATATCAAAATGATTCCTCAAGGCTTTATTACTGGAATTTCTGGTGGAATACTAAATGAGTGCCTAATTAGAAAAATTCGGGGCATTACATTACTTGTAAAAGCCAACGAGGTAAATCCAGATCCCATAGCGGCTGCAACAATTATTGAGGCCGTAAATAGAGTATATGAAACTGAAATTAATACTAAAAATTTAAAGAAACAAAAAAAACAGATGGGTGTGGATTTAAGAGAGTTATCAGACAAATATTCTGAACATAAAAAAATTGATTCAAATATGTACATGTAGGTAAATGGATATGGCAATAACTTACAAAAAAGCAGGAGTCGACATTTCAGAAATAAAAAAAAGTCAACGAGCAATTGGTAAATTAATAGAATCAACCCACAATCTACAAAAAATGGCTAAAATGACACACGGGTTTGGTCATTATGCAGGAATTGTAGAAATTCCAGGAGGAAAATTATTAGCAACACATACAGATGGTGTTGGTACAAAAGTGATTATTTCAAATATGTTGAAAAAATATGATACGATTGGCATAGATTGCATTGCAATGAATGTTAATGATATAATCTGTATAGGTGCAACACCAATTTCATTTGTAGATTAAA
>JABHJJ010000003.1 GCA_018691945.1 Candidatus Nitrosopelagicus sp.
ATTTTGATACTTAGTGTTTTATTTGTAGGATTCTCAATTTTGAAAGTTGCATTTGAGTCATCTCCAGAATTCAATCTACCCGCAAACCAACTGGTTTGATTAATCTTATCTAAGGAAATTGAAGGAGGTGACATTCCAAAAGCAGTGTAATTTAGATTTTTGAGAGGTAATTCCAATATGGAATTGAGGTTTTTAGATGATGCAGTGTTATAGACTTGAAAGACACCTCCTTCCCCATGAACAAATCTAACAGCATCTAGAGAATCAACCATTCCAGAACCCTGGGTAAAAGGATCATTTTGCATGTCTTTTGCTGTTGACATTAAGATATTTTTTATATCAAAAGGAGAAAATTGCTTTGAGTTATCATTAAGACTTTGGATTACTAATGCAGCTGTTCCAGATACAATTGGGGCAGACATGCTAGTTCCTCCAAACATTCCAAATGGATCTTGTTTGTAATCCTCTGATGGTTTAGTAACAGAAGATGGAGTGAAGCTGTATGCACCAACACTCATCAAGTCAGGTTTTGGATCACCAATCAGAGTTGGACCTCGGCTTGAAAAATCAACTACATGATCAGAATATTTTGTAGAGTTTCCAAATCTTGGTTCATCTTTGAAAGGCCCAAATCCTACAAAAATATTATTTGTAGTGGCGCCAACACTAATTCCTGTTGGAGATGCATTTGGTAAACCAATTGTTCCATAACCATGACCTGAGTTTCCAGCACTAGATACCATTAAGACTCCAGGATAATCTTCATTAAAAGAACCAGGTAAACTAAGAGTTGTCATTACTAGAGACAATAGATCAAAGCCAGGTGCATATTCAAAATTAGGAAATGTTGAAACACCCCAACTGTTAGAAATTATGTCTGCTCTAGTACTTCCAGAAAAGTTCCATTCTACATCGTCATTATCAAATCCAGCAGACCATAGCCATGCGTATAAAATATCACCAAACCATAATGCCTTAACAGGAATTATTTTTGCATCAGGTGCAATACCTTTAATGTGAAATTTTTTTGTGTTATTGTATATATCATATTCCTGTAATCCTTTAGAAACAATTGTTCCTGCACTAGCAGTACCATGACCAAACACATCAGTCATTACACCAAAAAATTGTCCACTTTGATCAATTGGAGGGAGTAAAGTACCATTGATTGCTCCAAAATTTTCATTAATGTTTGATTTATTGTTGATTACTCCATAGATGTCTAATACTTGGGCACCAAGTGTGCCTGCGCTATAATCAAATTTACCATCATCATCATAATCATAAACGAGAAACTCATTTCCATCTCCTATGATATGTAAAACATCATCAGTGAAATCAAAATCAAATTCAGGTTTTTCGTTGTCAGATGTATTTGTAAAGTCTTGCCAAGAAGTTGACATGTCAGGGATGATTGTATCATAAATGCCAGATGTTTTTGAATCAACGACTAAAACAGGAACCACCTGTGGTTGTCTTGGTGTTCCTTGAAACATTACACCCAGATGATAGACGCCACTTTTCGATTCAATATAGTCATGCTTGTCTTTTCCAATTTTCATATCTTCACTTAGTGTTCCATTAAGTAACGGAGTGTTTCCATACATTGGAAACATTGAATTGTAGACTAACAAACTAGTTCCATCGCCATTTTGTGCTATATTCAAAAAAACACCACCATCTCTAGATTTTACATAGACATCAGAAGTTGTTTCATGTTTTGCAGATTTTGTAAAATTTTTAATTGTTCCATATTGATCAATATTTGCTGCAAAGGTTGCATTGGTTAAGATTAATCCTTGTCCATCTGGATCTAACATTATAGGAATGTTTTGCTCATCACGTGCAACTGAATGTCGCATATCTAGGTTTGAAAAATCAACACCAGTGTCAATGATAGCAATTTTTACATTCTTTCCTGTAACATTGTAAAGTGAATGTACACGTTCTGAATTTGCAATGTTTCCGATAGTAGAAATCTGACTAACATTATCTTTTGAGATGTACTTTGAATGAAAATCTAACTGAAAATCTTCTATGACATGAAATCCTTTAGACTGGAAAATAGAGATGGTGTTTTCAGGAATAACAATTATTGAAAAGAATCCATTTGATGAAGATATAGAATAATCTGTTTTTATATTTCCAAGTTCAGATGAGGAGCCTTTTCCAAAAATGAGATAACGTTTTAGTTGTTGTTCGTTTGATGATTCATTAAATTTTATAATTTGAGATTCATGGCTTGGTAAAACGTGAAGATGATTTTCAAAGTTTTGATCAATCATATCACCATTTAAAAAAGAGAATGACTCGGAAACAAGCGCAGGAACTGTGATTAAAAATGCCAGTACAAGTATTGATTTAATCATGATTAGAAAAAATGTATTCTGAATAATTATAGCTATCTTCGTCTAGCTATAATTACTATTTGTAATGCAAGAATTATTGCGATTGATGCAACAATTGGAAATAGTAATGCGTTTAGTTGAGAAGAACCTTCCTCTATATTTGCAATGGAACTGGAGATTAGAGTAACACTTCCTTCAAGATTTGAACTTGCATCTTCTAATGTAGTATCAAAGTTCGATGTTTCTTGTTTTAGAGTTGAGAGTTCATTTTTTGTCTCTTCTAAAATTGTATTTAATTCAATTATTTGTGCAGAAATTCCTCTAATATCTTGTGTTAAAACATTTGTTGCAGAAGAACCATGAGAAATATTTCCTTCATCAAAAGTCACCATATGAAAAACATAGATTCCTTCAAGTGCAGGTAAAAAGTCTACGTAGTATAATCCCTGATGTATTGTTTTAAGATCATCTCCTAGATTTACTAACTGACCATTTGGCAGATGTACATGAGAGGTTCCCAAAATTGTATTAGGATCATTTCCAATTAAAAGACCATCACTAGAAGTTTGAACAAAAACTCGAAAGTCTCTACCCACCGCACCAGTTTCAGGAGCAAAAACTTTGGTGTTTACAATTCGTTCAATTGGAATTTTGATGAAATCAGAAGTTGAAGAAAATTTTATTTCAAGTTTTTTTGAAATTCCACCTTGTTGATTAGAAATTACTTCTAGTATGTAGGTCCCATATGGAAGATTTGTTGTTGGGTCATCCCATTCCATTAAAAAATGCTGAAAAGAACCATCAGTATTAGTCATCAACTGTTCAAACTCTGCGATAGTACCATCAGGAGTAAAGAGCCGAATTATGATTGGTTCTTTTGCAGTAGCTAGGCCATGAACAAATATTGGATCACCAGGAGCAAAAACTAATTGATTTGTATAAACATTCAAGGTTCCTTCTAGTCTTTCTTGAAAGACTTCAGCACTAACAAGAGAAGTAGGCAATAACAATAATATTGAAAGTGAAAAAACAATAATGAGTATTTTCATTATTTATTTTTTGATTATCTGGTAGATATCAATTATGAA
>JABHJJ010000177.1 GCA_018691945.1 Candidatus Nitrosopelagicus sp.
ATTAATTTGAACATCTGTAATATCTTGATTTTCTAATCTTTGAGACATTTCTTCAGTTGCCTTTTTGGTAAATGTAAGACAAAGAATTTCATCAGGTTTAATGCCTGAATTTACTAGACGCACAATTCTCTCAATTATGACTCGGGTTTTTCCACTTCCAGGGCCTGCTACAAGTAGTAAAGGTGAACTGGTATGCTCTACTGCTTGGTTTTGTGCTTGATTTAATTCCATCAATAATACTCCATGGGTAATATTTTTTCTAACTAATCCAAGACTTAAGAATATCTAATATAGTGTAATTTAAGATGATTAAGATCCAGTATTTTTTAGATATAATAATGGGGAATTTGAAATAGAAGAAAATCAAAGATAAAACTATGGCAATAAAAAAACAGATTAAATCAATCAAGGAAATAAAAAATGATAAAGATTATCGAATAGATGAGTATAATGATAAAGATGCAGTAGAGGAAACTGTTGAACAAACAGAAATTCCTACACAAAGAGATTTTTATAAAATACCTAGAAGATTTGGTTCAATCCCTGTTGATAATCTTCCTTTGGGTTGTGATCCTGAACTACAATATAGAAAAATTTACCCCAGAATTCCTCTACCTTTTCAAAAAGCAGATAGAGTAACTTTTGGCCATCCTGATTTAGAGAATAATAGATTGTTCTGGGGAGATAACTTACATGTAATGAGAATGTTGCCTTCAAATTCAATTGATTTGATCTACATCGATCCACCATTTTTTTCAGGTACAAACTATAATGTTTTATTTGGAGATCAAAATGAAATTAGATCTTTTTCAGATATTTGGGAAGGTGGAATGCCAAGTTATCTAATTTGGCTTAATGCACGTTTATTGGAAATGAAGCGATTGTTAAAACCAACAGGTGCAATTTATGTACATTTAGATTGGCATGCATCACATTATGTCAAGCAAGAATTGGATAAAATTTTTGGTGTTGATAATTTTCGAAATGAAATTATTTGGCATTATGGTCAAAGAACGATGCATAACAAATACAAATTTAATTCAAAACATGATGTCATATTTTTTTATGCAAAGTCAGACAAACATATTATTAATCAAGTAACAATGCCATGGACAAAAGAACAAATATCAAAAACTCGAGTTAGAAAAATTCTCAAAGATAAAGACGGTAGAGAGTATATTCTCGATAATCGCTCAGTGTCTAAAGGATACCCTGTAAAAAAACAGTATATTGAAGATATTATTGCAAAAGGTAAAGCAATCGATACTGTTTGGGACATACCTATGATTGTGAGTACAAGTTCTGAAAGAATTGGATATCCTACTCAAAAACCTGAAGCACTATTACAAAGAATAATCAATGCTTCAACAAATGAAGGCGATGTAGTAGCTGATTTCTTTTGTGGTGGTGGAACAACCCCCATAACTGCTCAAAAATTAAATAGAAAATGGATTGCAAGTGATCAATCTAGGGTAGCAGTTGCAATTACACAAGGAAGATTAGAAACACTGTATGAAAAAACTAATGGACAACAGACATTATCTGATACACCTGATACTTCTGTAGAATATTGGGGAACTTATGAAGTACCTGCATTAGAGGAATTAACACAAGATGAATTTACTGATTTTGTTGTAACGTCTTTTGGTGGAAGATCTTCAAGTGCGGGAAATACAATTCATGGCTACAAACGTGAAACACCAATATTTGTTGGTTCTTCTAAACAAAGTATTCCAATAACCAAAGAAGATGTAATTACTTTTGCAGAAGAAATTACAAAAACAAAGGGTAAGTTTCAAGGAATTATGGTGGGTTGGTCTTTTGCACAATCTGCAAGAATTGCAGTTGAAAAATTAATGCAAGAAGGAAATTTTGGAGTTGATCTTATTCAAATCTCACAAGTAGATATTGAATCATCTGAATTTAGAAAACATGTAACAAAATTACATAATGAATATGAGTCCTTTTTGAAGTTTATTTTACCTCCAGAAGTCATTGTTAATCATAAGAGAATTAAACCCATGACCTATGAATTTGATGCATCGGAATCAATGCCATTAAATGAAGATTCAACTATTGTAAATATCCAATGGGATTTTGAATATTTAGGAAGATTTACGCCTACAAAAGGATTTGCCTATGGTAGAGATACAAAATCAAAACCTCTCTTAAATGTACAATACAAGTTTGAACGATTAGGAAAAATAACAATAGCATGTAGAGTTCAAGACGATCTAGGTGGAGAAAAGATATACACTGAAGTCATATCGGTGAGATAATGCAAGATTCATTTTTACAACATGTTGAAGATTTTGAATCTTGGAGAGATTCGGGATTCCCAAATGTCAAAGTAGAAACAAGAGAGTTCATTGACAATTTCTTAAAACCAGATAAAAAATGGAAAATGTGGAACCATCAAATTGAAGCAGTATTAAGAACAATCTATGCTTATGAAATTTTAGAAAAAAAGAATTGTTTGTTAAATATCGTAACAGGTGGAGGCAAAACTGTAATAATTGCTGCAGTACTTTTTTGGCTTAAATCGGTACACAATATTAATAAATTTTTAATTTTAACACCAAACACAATTGTTCGGGCAAGATTGATTCAAGATTTTAAAGATGGAATGGTTTTCAAGAACTTTGAATTTGCAACAAAACAGAATAACCTCTTACTAAATGATTTAGCATTACATGTGATGGAATCCGGGGCACAGCCTCAAGGAATATTAGACTCAGGAATAATACTTGGCAATATCCAACAAATGTATTCTACAAATACAGGAGGAAAAAGAAATCTATCTTATCTTCAAGAATTTGTTGGAGATATTGCAATTTTTAATGATGAGGCACATAATACTCCTGCAGGAGAATACACCAATGTGTTAAATTTACTTTCTAAAAAATCAAAATTCCGTTTAGATACAACTGCAACACCAAATAGAGCCGATGGACAAGAGCCTGACTCTGAAATGATATACTATTACGATGTAACTCGTGCACTTAAAGATGGAATAATTAAATCAATAGTTGTTTATCAACCAGAAGTGAGATTACTACAATTAACATATACAAATTATGAAACGGGGGAGAGGAAAAATGTTACTGAACTAGATGCAGAATTTAAGGAAGCAGAAAAAGGATTAGCACCATTTCATTGGATTTTAGATGAAGAGCCTATGAAAAAGCAAATTGCAATTGCCCTACAAAGACATGAAGAGCAAAAAACAAGAGCAAAAACTCGTTACAAACCATTACTGTTCATAGTGACAATGAGTATTGTAGAGGGTGAACGAGCACAAAAAATGTTACAAGAAAGATTCAAAATTAAAACATTACTTGTTACTCAAGAATCAGATGAAGAACAAAGAAATGATGCAATGCTGATTGGTGATCCTGATAGTAAATATGAAGCAGTTGTGAGTGTTTTAATGTTAAGAGAAGGATGGGACGTTCCTCAAGTATCTACAATTTTACTTTTACGCAAATTTTCCTCTCCTGTTTATGGCCAACAAGTAATAGGTAGAGGTTTAAGAAAAATAATTAGAAACCAAGAAGAACGAGAAATTTTAGCAGTTGTAGATCATCCCAGATTAGAACATGATTGGTTATGGAGGCTAGTTGCTGTAAGTAAAGTTAAACAAAATGTATCAGATAAAGATCTCTTTGATGATGATGAAGATCTACCAGACAAACCCATAATTCAAACATTAGTTAGACCTGAAAAATTAATTAAAATACCAGATCCAGAGTATGATGTTGAAGTTGATTTTAAAAAAATTGCAGATGATATTCCAGATGATGAAATAGACGAAGATTGGAAATCCATTTTAGAAAGTAAAACATATGAACGAGAAATTTGGACAATAGCAAAAACTAGAATTAATTCAGTAGAGATGAAAAGCCTCAAAGATAAAAGAGTTGAATTATTAGATGGTCCAGATGAATTTGATTTTGCCATGATGGGGAAATACCCTAGGGATGTATTGGAAAATAAATTCAAACAAGAATTACTAAGTATATGTGCAGGATTATTACGGGAAACTGGTTTTGGTGCAAATTTACGTGGGATATTGTATCAAGTTATGTTAAATCATATTAAAACTAAAATTTTTTCAGGAAAAACACTTTGTGATGTAGATGATGATGATATTGAATTTGCAATGATCAGTATGCTAGAGATACGTAAAAATTTTACAAAATCAATTATTGCAGGAATAGTGGGTACAAAATAATGGTAAATAATGGACATCTTGATAATTTAAAGAAAAGTCCATACTCCATGGA
>JABHJJ010000178.1 GCA_018691945.1 Candidatus Nitrosopelagicus sp.
AAGATAAGATATGAAATATGTTTTAGAGCATTCATGTGGTCTGCCATGCCATTTGACCAAAACTTTTGCCACAGACCGTCAATTTGTTGTTTTAAATCAGCTGATAGCATCGTGTCTCTTCTCTAATGTCTTACACACCATCATTATATCTTCCACATCTGATTCTTCAAACAGTTTGTTTGGAGTGCCAATCCTATCAAATGGTGCATTATACATATCTGAAATCTCAATCTGACCTTTCTTAGCCACAGTATTTTTTACAGTTCTGACAAATAACACCTGATCTGCACTCCAATCAGAATGTTCTTTGATAAATGAATCAAAGGCATCAGAGCACTCCTCCTCAAAGTTAGGAAATTCATACAATCCTAAAATGTGCCTAAGAAACTGACTAAATGAGCCTGTAGGTTGCTTGAAGTTCTTTCGGAATATGTCAATAGTGAAATCTTCATTGATTGAATACAATGCATGTTCCAAATCCATTAATTCTTCATCATTGGGCTCTTCTCCTTTCATAATTCTAGACAAAGTTGGGTTATCCTCTACTAACTCTTTTACTGCACTTTCAATTTTTCTGCGATATTCAATTACAAATTCCGAAGTAGTTGTTTGAGTTTTTTTAATTATTCTTCGTTCAGCAATAATATCATCTAATTCTAATTCAATTACTTCCCTTGATCTCTTTGTTCTCAAATTAATTATAGGTTTGAAAGTTTTTTCAATGTATTCTGAATCTTCATATTTTATTTCTTCCCAGAATTTTTTAGATAAAACTTTTTTCTTATCATCAATTATTTCTTTAACTGCATTTAGTGTTTCTCTCAAACTATGAATATCATTTGTAATAGTTTTTTTAACTCTCTTTAGAGTTTTAGCATCTCCTTCAAGAATTGCCAATCCTAATTGTTGTGTTTTTAATTCAAATGACATTTCATCTACATTGATGTTACCTTGATGTTTGAATAATGGTGCTACTTGTTCTTCAATGTATTCTACGGGATTTTCTGCAATATTATCCCAAAAATTATCTTCAAATACATGATTTAGTTTTAATTTATTTTCTTTAATTGAAATATTTTCTTTTGGAAGAGATGTAATCATAGTTTCAATTTCTGATTTTATTGAATCAGCATTTTCTTTTTCACTTACAAACAAAAAGTGTTTTAATTTTTTTAGTTTAGTTCTAAATAATTTAACAGGTAACGCTTCTGAAAGATATTCTTTTTTACCTTCAGGATTCATATTAAAAAATTCCAAATTTTTCCAATGATCAATTATTAAGAAATAATCTTTTCCACCTTCAGGGAGTCTGTCTCTATACTTGCATGCAGCATCAGGTCTTGTTCCTCTTCCAATCATTTGCCAGAATTTAATTTTAGAAAATACGGGTTTTGCAAAAACTAGATTACAAATTTCAGGCACATCCACACCTGTATCTAGCATATCTACAGAAATTGCAACTCTAGGCATATCTTCTTTCATGAATTTCTCTATCAATCTACGAGGACGTTCCATACCTGAATAAATCGTTTCAGCCAGTTTTCCCCCATATTCAGGGTACAATCTATTGAATGCATCAAGTAGTCCTTGAGCATGTTTCTTTGAAATTGCAAAAAAGATTGTTTTTGCAGGAAGTACACCATTCATGTCTTTAATGGATTCATCCATGAATTCCTGAACTATCGCCTCGTCTGTTCCCTTATTCATTACTTTTTTGCCTAACTCGTTTCCTTCAAAGTTTAGATCCTCTAGTGGAACACCATCTTCAACCAGTTTTTTCCTTACAGATAGTGGAATATCACCTGCTTTGATTCCCTTAAGTTGAAAATTTGTTCTTGCCTCAAATCCTCTAAATTCACACAAATATTTTGGAGTGGAGTTTATTGCATCATCATAACTGAAATTAAAAGTTGGAGTATTATCATAGCATTCAAACTGTCTGAATGTATTTTTATCTAGAGTTTCTGCAGGTGTAGCTGTTAATCCAATTTGTATGGCATCAAAATAAGATAACACATCATTCCATTTTCCATAGATTGAACGGTGTGCTTCATCTGAAATAATAAGATCAAAATAAGCTGGAGAATATTCTTTGTATGCTTCAATCATTGTTTGAAGTGTTGATGCATAGAGTCTTGCAGGTTCAATAATTCCTCCCATGACATATTTTTTAGATTCATGTGGAAAGAATTGTTTGAAGCCTGAATTTCCCAAGTCTCCCATTGCTTGATCACGTAATGCATTTCTATCTGTTAAAAATAGGACACGATTTACTTTTCCTGCTCGCATTAAAAGTTCAATAGTAGACATTGCAATTCGTGTTTTCCCAGTTCCAGTTGCTAAAGTTAGTAAGAATCTTCTCTTGTTGTTGGACAATCCTTCTGCTATTCGTTTAATTGCTTCACGTTGATATGGTCTATCTGTAATTGATGCAGTAATATCCATTGTTCTAGGATCAGATGAAGATTGTTTTTGCTGTCGTCTTTTCATTAATTCATCTTGACTAAAGAAACCCATTACTTTACGTGGATAATTATTTGGAAAATCCCAAAATAAAATATCATCACCATTTGTTAGAAAGATAAAACATGTTTTGCCAAATTTTTGTTTAATATAATCTGCATATTCTTCTGCCTGTTGTTTTCCCTCGTATGCATTTCTAGAGTATTTCTTTGCCTCAACAACTGCCAGTGGATCACCTACATTATCAAATAGTAAATAATCTACAAATCGATCATTGACAGGATTTCCATCTTTATCAATTCCCCAATCAATTAGGTATTCAGCCTCAACCTGATTTTTGTTATTTACATTCCAATCACGTTTCTCAATTGCCTTGTCAATGAGTTTTTTTCGTGTTTGCCACTCTGTAAGATTTGCATTGTCACTCAAAGATGTAATTTGTAATGATTTGTGAGTTATAAAATATTGTGTAATTTCAAGACTAGTTAAGATGGAAAGAAAGGGATTAATGCAAAAATTCCTAACTGGACAGATCAGAGAGACATCTTAGAG
>JABHJJ010000179.1 GCA_018691945.1 Candidatus Nitrosopelagicus sp.
CATTCCACTTTCTCGTATTCCCCTATCAGTGACTCTTGCCAATTCAACAACAGGTGGTTGTGGAGGACCAGTTTCAGCAGAAGGATGTGCTATTGGCAATATTTCTGCAGTACAAATTAGCATTCCTTTATCTCCAGTATCTGGAAATGGACGTTCAGGTTGAACTTTTACTCCAGCTACAACTTCAGTATCACCTAATCTTGCACGTGCAGATCCTTCAGCCTTTGGAATTACACCAATGTCTATAGTTAATTTACGTGGTTCGTCAAATTGACGACCATCAACACGTTTTCCCTCTTTAAGTAAATCAAGAATCTGATTCTTCTTTAATTGATCAATAATCAAACCGTCACTCATTGTTTTTCACCACTTGCAAAGAACTTGTCTTGTAATGCTTTTTTCTGTATTTCATAGACTTGATTACAACCTTCAATTCCAATTTCAATACACTGTTTATACTCTTCAGGAGTTAATACGCCATCTAATTGTAATAAAGTAATTTTTTTCAAATTTGGCATATAGCCAATCGGAAGATCTGCCTGACCTGCTTGATCTTCTTCATTGTTTACATCCAATATCACAGCATCTGCAGCTTTACCTGCAGCGCATCCTGCCACCAAATCACGCATAGGAATTCCAGCGTCAGCTAATGCAACAGATGCACCGGTTAATGCAGCACATCTTGTACCACCATCTGCTTGTAATACTTCCATGTAAACATCAACTGCAGTTCTAGGAAATTCCTTTAGCATAACTGCGGGTTCTAACGCTTCTTTGATGACTTTACTAATTTCAACTTCTCTTCTTGATGGTGCAGGATTTTTTCTCTCCCCTACAGAAAATGGAGCCATGTGATATCTGCAACGCAAAATTCCTGTGTCGGTATCAGACATGTGTTTTGGATGAACATCTCTAGGACCATATACACCTACGAGAATTTTATTATCACCAAATTCAATGTATGCAGAACCATTAGCATTTTTTAAAACTCCTGCTTTGATGGTGACTTTTCTGGTTTCGTTGACTTTTCTTCCATCACAACGAATCCCGTTTTCATCTAATAATACAATATCTGTGTCTCTTCCGCCCATTTTTATTCACTTTTTGATTCCAACATTTCTTTTACTTGATCAGTTAAATTTGCAACATGTGCTTGTTCTTCGATCAATTCAATTGCCTGTACCGCCTTTAATAATCCATTTGGATCATCAGAAGAAACAACAAGTAATCCATTTTGACCTATAGTAACTTGACTATTAGTTGATGATTCAATCATTTGTATCATTGAACCACGTTTACCAATTAATCGTGGTACTTTATTTGGAGAAATTTTTACTAATTCACCTGAATCAATCTTACCTAATTCACGACCGCTAATTGTAATAAGTGGATCACGGGTTTTATCAGCATTTACAATTCTTGCAGCAATTAAATCACCTTTAGCTAATTTAGCAGTCATATCATCAGAGCTTGAAGAATAATCTCTACCGAAAACATCACTGGCAGGAAGCATACCAACGTAACAAGAATTAATGTCTGCAGTCCAAGATAATGAAGAATGAGATGCAATTTTTCCAATTACTAAATCATCATCTTTTGGCATGTAACCACCAGTAAGAGGAATTACTCTAACACTGCCATCGTGTACGTCAGATAAACCAATAATAGTAGATACAATATTATCTCCGACCTGAATAGTGTTTTGCTCAGCTCTATAAGGACCAGATGTGATTACTTCGCCAGGAATTACATGACGTTTTTTTTCACCGCTCATTTTTGTACCTCAACGTTAGCCGTACCTTTTGTAATTGCGCCTAGTCTGTCGATCACGTTTGGTCTTGCGGCAGCGGGTATTTCAAGTATTGCTTTTAATGAGCCATTTGGTTGCCAATCTTCTTTTTTTAGACTGCCAGTTGATTTTAGCACAGTGTAAGATTGTGCCACAAATTGCGCAGGGACAGAAATTTCAAGAGTTAAATTTTCAGTTTTCAATGGAATAACAGGCCGTAGTTTTTCAACAATATCTTTAATTTGTTCATCAGGATTTTTGAATGGATCCACTGAAACACGTGCATCGGTCATTGCTTGTTCAATTCTTAATGGAGGATGTGGAAAATGTGTTTTAGGATCAACATATGTCTTAGCAATAAAAGTGACAATCTGTTTGCGTTTGTCTGAAGTCATTTTTTTTCTTTGTTCAATAGTAAGATTTAGTTCCCCTTTTTGCATCATAATTTCAGCTATTTTTGTTGAATCATCAGTTTTGAAGACTTTGAAAAGTAGTTCGCTAGATGCACGTTTGCCTTTTCCAGAATCAGTGTATATTTCATCAGAGATGAGTATTTTTGATATCTCAGAAATTTTGCCTAATTTGTAATCAAACGCAGGATCAGGCTTTACTAATATTTCAAATTTTTCATTCTCAAAACTATACTTGACAACAGTAACTTTATCCATAATACAGGGATCAGAGCACATTCATATTTATCTCTGATGAAAAAAGTACTACATTTTTATTAGTACAATATGTTTTTTGATTAAGATTTGTCTCTAGAAATTATTAATGCAAATGAACAGAAAGTATCTGTAAAGATTAAGGGCGTTCCACTTCAATATGCAAATGCATTAAGAAGAATTTGTCTAAATGGAGTTCCAGTTTACGCAATTGAAAGCATAGATGTTTTAGAGAATTCATCAGTGTTAGCAGATGAAGGTCTCGCTCATAGAGTGGGCTTGATTCCTTTAAAGACCGATTTGGAAGCATCTAAGCAGGGAAATGAGAGTGACAAGATAATGCTCACATTGGATTCAGGTGTTTTTGATGAAACAAGAACAATTCTATCAGGAGATTTGAAATCACAAGATGACAGTATAATCCCTACATCAAATGATATTCCAATAGTTACTCTTGCACCAGGTCAATCATTAAAGTTCGAAGCATATGCAAGATTGGGTAAAGGAACAGAACATGCAAGATGGAATTCAGCAAATATTGTGACATTAACTGAGTCTGAAAAAGATGATGAGAGAGTTTTAACAGTGGAATCAACAGGAGCGCTTGATCCAAAACACATCATATTATCAAGTGTAGAACAATTATCAAACAGATTGTCCGAATTTAAGACAATCATGTCTGAGATTAAGTAAGACAACATATTATATTTGGGTAAAATGGCGATTTGACTTATGGCGACACAAGCTAAAGTAAATATGCTGAAAATCTTGAAGAAAGCATCTAAAGAGAATGATGCACCAATTTGGGCAAAAGTCGCAAATTATGTTCAAAAATCAAGATCAAATCAAAAAATCGTGAATCTTACCAAAATTAATCAGACGACAGAAGATGGGAATGCAGTAGTCATTACGGGTAAAATTTTAGGAACAGGCAATATTTCACATAAAGTTTCAGTTTCATCATTATCTATTTCAAATTCTGCCGCAAAAAAAATTATAGAATCAGGTGGAGAAGTCTTAGAATTTTCAAAAATGATTGAAAAATTTCCAACAGGTAAAGGAGTTAAAATAATTGGCTAACGAACAACAACAAGTCATTGACTTGAGTAAACCAATAGTTGTTGATGGTACAAATTTGATTGCAGGAAGACTTGCATC
>JABHJJ010000180.1 GCA_018691945.1 Candidatus Nitrosopelagicus sp.
ATTTAATTCAATTCCCTGGAAAACCAAAAAGAGAATCAACATCAATTAGTGGTGGTGAGAAAACTCTTGCTGCAACAGTCTTTGTGTTGGCGTTACAAAAACTAAATCCTTCTCCATTTTACCTGTTTGATGAGATTGATGCAGCACTTGATGCCCCAAATACGGAGAAACTATCGAATATTATTAAAGAGAGATCTGAAGGTAGTCAATTTATCATGGTATCACTCAAAGATTCGGTTGTAGAAAAAGCACGCTTAATCTATGGTGTATTTCCAAAACATGGTGTCTCACATGTTGTAAAATACAAAGATAAGCGATTGTTATCCACTCTTTCAAATCAATAATGTTGTTTTTTTGATAATTCTTTGATATATGAAATAATTCCTGTATAATCTATGTCTCCAAATCCTGCTTCTGTCGCATCTGTGTAAATCTTTCTTGCAATTTTTGTCATTGGTAATTCTGCATTAAATGAATCAGCTGCATCATTAATTGTATCGAGGTCTTTTTTCAAATTTGCAAGAGTAAATGTTGGTTCAATACTCTCACTGATCATTTGATGTGCCTTCCCTTCGCTCATTCCTGTCTTGAAATAAGTGGAATTCAATATTTTGAGAAATATCTCTGGATCAAATCCTGCCTTTTTTGTTAATGTAATTCCTTCTGAAAGTGATAGAGCAAGCATTGCAATTTGCAGATTCATTGCAAGCTTAATTGAATGAGCAGTACCTGTACCTCCCAAATAAAACGACTGTTCTGCTATTGAATCAAAAACTGTTTTAAATTTTTCAAAAACTTCTTTTTTACCTGATGCCATCATTACTAACTTGCCATCAATCGCAACATTTGGTCCTCCCATGACGGGAATTTCTAAGTAATCTATTCCATCTTCTATAACTTGTTTTGAAATCTCTCTTGTTGAATTTGGATTCACAGTACTCATATCTGCAATACACATTCCATCATGTTTTCCAAAAATTATCCCAGAATTCCCAAAAATTACTTCTTTTACTGCATCTGCATCCTTAACTATTGTTATAACTAAATCTGAATTCTCTGCAACTTGCTTGGGAGACTCGGCAATTGATGCTCCTTTTTCTTTAAGTTTCTTCATTTTTTCTTTGGTTCTGTTGAATATAGTTACTTCATATCCAACATCAAGTAAATGTAGACCGACTGCTTCACCTAACATTCCTGTTCCTACAACTCCAATTTTTGTCATCTTCTTTCTTCCTCAACAAGCTCCCAATCATCTTTTCCAAATCTTGCAGCAGTGAATTTCAAATGTCCTATTATTCTATCTCCTTTTCTAACCATTGCAAAATCTGATTTTTTTGTACTGTAGATTTTTTCTTTTGCTTTGTATCCTCCTTCTATAACCTTCACTCTAAACTTTTTACTAGCTTTAACGATTAAACTTCTTGCAACCTTAACATCACCCATCCATGAAAACATCTCAAACGTACCAAAATTTTCTGTTTTGATCACATAATCGTACAATCTTGCCTCAAACTTGACACTACGTCTCTCTGCTTCCTCGTTCATCCATTGTACGAGTTCATTTCCTGAACCTTTTTCTGCACCAAAGGTTTCTGACTCGCTCATGAAAATTCTCCTGTGTTACTATACATGAAGTTATCTTGGAGGTCCCCATGTCTCTTCGATAATGGTTTTTCCATCTTCAGTAAAAACAAAATATTTCTTTCCACATCTAAAACACTGCCAAACAAACTTTTCTTCTACCTTTTTTTGATATTGCATAGGTAACAAGCATGTAGTACAATCAAGCGATTCTGGCATTTCTGTAGATTCGATTATTGGTAATTCATTCTTCTTTTTTTCTTGCATCTTGTAAGCTATGCTTTTTGTCATATTTGTGCCTATTTTATAAAATATCTATTGATTTTTCACGATTCATCTTCTCGCATTCTTTGAGATATGAATTTTCCACGAAAAGCAAATGCTGCAATCATAGTTCCTACAAATGGTGCACTCCAATATAACCACAAATTATCCATCATTCCTGATAATAATGCTGGTGCGAGTGCACGAGCAGGATTCATTGATGCTCCTGAAATAAATGCTAAAAACAAAATATCTAATCCAACTATTCCGCCTATAGCTACTCCGCTAAAACCTCTTAGCCCTTTTGTATATACGACATAAAATATGACTCCCATAAGCATTGCAGAAGCTAATACTTCTACAGGGAAAATTAATAGCATTGAAAAGTCAAAGTTTGGAGCATTTGCACCTAGGTCTGCCTCATCTCCAATAATACTTAGAACAAATAACGAGCCTAATATCGCACCAATTATTTCTGCTGCAAAATAATACACAACCTGAATTTTTGTTATATGTCCTGTAATGTAATATCCAATTGTTACAGCTGGATTAAAATGGGCAAGTGATACTTTTCCAAATGAATAAACTCCAATCAATAATGCAATAAATGGGGCAACTGCTGCAAAAGGAATTCCTAATTCACTGTTAAACATTTCTGCATCTAAAACTATTGAACCTGTAGCAAAAACTACAAGAATGAAGGTCCCAACTAACTCTACGATAAAAATTTGTAAATTAGAATAAACCATTATTTTTCATCATTTATTGCTACAATCAAATTCAAAACCTCTTTTTCTATCTGATCACGAATTTCTCTCACCTGATCTATTGTCTTTTCTTTAGGATCTGGTATATTCCAGTCAATTACATCTTTTACAAAAAGTACAGGACATGATTCTTTATCCATACATCCCATATTGACAGTCTTAAAAGAATTAGAAATCATTGAATTTGATAGTGTCTTTGGAGATTGCTCTGTCATATCAATTCCAATTTCTTTCATTACCTCTATTACTACTGGATTGAGTTTTGGTGATGGAGTTGTACCTGCACTAATTACATTAAATTTGTTTTCAGCAAATTTTCTAAAAAATGCTTCAGCCATTTGACTGCGTCCTGCGTTTTCTACGCATACAAATAGCACATTTTTAGTCATAATATTTATATAAATATTGGTTTATATAAATATAGATTGATATGAATGGACCTGGTCTTTTGAAATGTATTTGTGATGAGACCCGATTTGAAATACTAGAATTATTACAAAAAGATAATGAACTATGTGTAAATGATTTTGTAGAGAAATTAAAAAAAGATCAACCTCTAGTTTCACACCATCTTAAAACTCTAAAAAAATGTGGGATTGTAAAGTCTAGAGATGAAGGAAAAAAAGCAATGTATACAATATCCAATCCGCAATTATCTGCATTGATATCAAATGTAACGAAATCAAGCAGGAAAATTCCAAATTTATGCACTGATGAAAAGTGCTGTTAGAACTTTTCGGTTCTAACTACGCCAACATCACTAACATACAAAATTATGGTAAAATCAGGAAATAGTGTTCTTGATATGTCTTCTATCACGTCTGATAATTTCTCTTCACGCACAATTATCTCAACTTTAACATTTTTTTCTGCCTGTATTCCCTGGCCACGTAATCCTTTTTCTCCATTACCATCTACCTCATAAGATGTGTATCCTGTAATGTTATGATTCTTCAAAATATCAATGATATTTTTCTGGGCTAGAATCTCACAAGTTATTGTAAGTAATTTTACATTGTAGAGTTTCATATGAACACCTTTGTAACATAATTGAATAAGTCTATTGTTTCTTCTCCATGAACCCATGTTGAGACGGTAAACATGATTGGCAATAATACAATAATATTGTATGGGAATGTTATTCCCAATGCAGATGTAATGTACAAACTTGGATTTGCCTGTGGAATTGCATGACGTAGAACGGCTGGTGCTGCAATAAATGAAGCACTAGCTAAAAGTAAACCAAACATCACCGCTCCTCCTAAACTTAATCCTAATGCAGTTGAAACTAAAACACCGATAATTCCATTAAATGTAGGCATTATTATCGCAAATGAAGTAAGAAAAATTCCTACCTTCTTGATATCATCTAATCTCTGTCCTGCAATAATTCCCATCTCAATCATAAAAATTACAATTGCTCCTGTAAACAATTCATCAAATACGATACTAATTGGCTCAAATCCTTCCTCGCCAATGATATAGCCAATCACAATACTTCCAAGTAAAATTACTATTGCCTTTCCAGTAATTGATTCCTGTAATACCTGGGAAAGTTTTGTTTTAGTCTCTTTCATTCCTATGTCTATATCAGATGTATCGTCTTTTGAGAATGACTGTTTTTTACTACGAATTTGTTTTGAAACTGCCATGTTTGTGAGAAATATTGCCATGATGAATGCAACAGGTTCTAAAACTGCAAGAATTGCCGCCAAATATCCTTCAGATGTCACTCCTTGATTTTTAAGAAATGATAATCCTACCGAGAAGGTTACTGCTCCTACTGCACCATATGTTGATGCTAATGCGTATGAATCAAAGATGTTGAATTTTCCTAATCTTCTTAGAATCTGATAATGATTCAATGTGAATAACAATGAAAGACCTATTGCAACTAACATTGGAATTAGCATTTCTTCAAATCCTGTCTTTCTCATCTCTATTCCTCCATGAAGACCAATAGCTGCTAGAAGATAGATTGGTAAAAATTCTGAAATTGCCTCAGGAATTTTTAAATCAGATTTAATTCGTGCTGCAATAATTCCAAACAAGAAGAAGAGGATGATTGGAGTTAACAAATTCGATTGGATTAGATTAAAAATATCCATTAGTTATGTTTGAAAAAAAATTTTGCTGAAATAAAAATCAAGGGATTATACAAATAGATGAATTATGTATGTGCACGCTACTCCTAATGCTGCAGCACCTGGAATTGTTATGACCCATGAAAAGATAATCTGTCTGCTTACCTTCCATCTTACAGCTCGTATTCTTCGTGCTGATCCAGCACCCATGATTGTTCCGGTAATTGCATGAGTTGTACTTGCAGGAATTCCTAGTGTTGCAAAGACTGCAAGCATCAATCCGCCGCTAGTCTCTGCGGCAAATCCTTGATACGGTTTCAGTCTCGTAATCCTAACTCCTAATGTCTTGATTACTTTGTATCCTCCAAAGAATGTGCCTAATCCCATTGCAGTTGCAGCTGCAAATATTACCCATAATGGCATCTCTAGTTCTGGAATCAAATCTGCTGCAAATAAAATTAACACTATAATTCCCATGGTTTTTTGTCCATCATTTGCTCCATGTGTTAAGGCAAACCATGCTGATGAGATAATTTGCAATCTTCCAAATGTTTTGTTTACTATAGCGGGTTTTCTTCTTGCAAACAAGAATATGATCAGTCCTGTAACTGCAATGCCAAAAATCATTCCGCCAATCGGGGCAACAATTATTCCTGTGAACACTTTGCCTAATCCATCATAAACTAATTTTTCAAACCCTAATCCTGCAATCCCTGCTCCCATTATGCCTCCAATTAGTGAATGGCTGTTTGAAATTGGGAGTCCAAAGTATGTGCATAAGGAACTCCATGCAATCGCTCCTGCTAATCCTCCAATAATCATGTAAACTGTAATGTCATCTGGACTAACGATTCCTTTTGCTATAGTTGTTGCAACTGCAACTCCAAAAATGAATGGACCGATAAA
>JABHJJ010000181.1 GCA_018691945.1 Candidatus Nitrosopelagicus sp.
GTGAATTTCCTATTCTGATCATTTCATCATCAGAAATGGTCCCCTCATTCCATCTTGCTATATTGGAAATAAATCTCCCTTGTTCATTTTGAACTTCTTCTTGTAGTGACTGAATCTCACTTCCAAATGCATATCCTCGGATTTTTGCCTGATCATCTGAATAAAAGTAGAAGACGGTAATTCCAACTAATATTAGTCCAATTGAAATTGTTAAAAATTTACTTGTGTTTTTCTTCTTTTTTTGTTTTTTTCTCAAAATTAATCGATATATTTTCCTGTTTCATCTGTTTTTAGTTCTATATTGAGTTCTGTTCCGCTGATAAAAGATTCCCCTCGAACAGTTCTAATTCTTGCAATAACTAATTCATGTGGCCAAATCTCTACAACAATTTGTCCCACTTCGGGATTATCTGGAGCATCTACTATCTGAATATCTTCTTTTTTTACTCCATAATCTTGTAATTTCTTTATACTATGTTCAACTAGAGGCTCTGGATCATTATGACTTAGTGCCCATACTATTCCAGAATATTCAATTTGTGGCAACATAATTTCACTTTCTTTTTTGTATAAGTGTCATTCGCCTTTAATTACATTTAGTGTCATTGTGCTTACTACTCTAGACAGCTGTCTAATTTTTAATGAAACTGTTTTTTCAAAATCTTCTTGTGTCTCTGCATGAATTTCAGCTATGATGTCGTATGCACCAAACGTAACATATGCATTTTTTATTTCATTTACTTGTTTCAATTCTTCTAAAATATACTCTTCAGCACCCAAATCACAATTTAATAAAACAAATCCGATATGCATTTTTTCTTACACTTATCTAATCAATCCTTGTCTTTAAGTGTTAAATTACCATTTCTTGTTGGTATCGCGGTTTTGTCTTCTGTATGCTGGACGTGCACTACCTCTTCTTTTGTATTGATCTCTAGCAGGTCCGTCTCTACTATGTCCACCACCATAACTTGGTCGTCTTCCACCACCACCATAACTTGGTCGTCTTCCATATCCTGAACGCATTGGCTGTGCAATACGTCGTCCAACATCTCGCTTTAGTGGATCTGGGATGTGAACTTCTATTCCCATTTTTTTATTCAAATCAGTCAAATCTGATTTAATTTGTTTTTTAATAAATTTCCAATCTGCAATTGATGAATATGATACAAGTGTAACTGCTTTTCCTTTTGCTCCTGCTCTTGCTGTACGTCCAATTCTATGGAAATAAACCATATCTTGATTTGGAACATCATAGTTTACGACTAATCCTACTTTTGGAACATCTATTCCTCTTGCTGCAACATCTGTGGCAACTAATATGTCTGCTTGATTTTTTCTAAATTTCATCATTGAATATTCACGCTTATTCTGTGACATGTCACCTTCTATTGCAACTACTTTGTATCTGGATTTTTGTAAGTCTCTAGCAACATTTCTTGTTCGAATTTTTGTTGAACAAAACACTATGACTTGGCCTCTATTTTGATTAATGAAATCTGTCAGATACTTGTGTTTTTCTCTGTCTTTGATTACTAAAAATGACTGATCAATTCCTTCGCCACTTAAATCATCTGAATCAATTAGAATGTTTTTTGCATTGTTTAGATACTTGTCTGAAAGTCTAAGAATTTCAGGTGGCATTGTTGCTGACCATAATGATGTAATTCTATTTCCTGGAATCTTTTGTAAAACGTATTCTATATCTTCAATGAATCCCATGTCCAGCATTACATCTGCTTCATCTAATACGACATGTTTGATATCATCAGTTCTAATTGAACCATTGTCCAAATGATCAATCAATCTTCCAGGTGTTGCAACTACAATCTCTGGTTTTCTACGTAGTGCATCTAATTGAATTCCAATTCCTTGTCCTCCGTAAACAGTTACTACTTTAATTTTTGTATACTTGCCAATTTTTTTTATCTCTTCTGTAATCTGCATGGCTAATTCTCTTGTTGGGGCAATAACTAATCCTTGAATTCCTCCTCCATGGATAATATTCTGTAGCATTGGTATTCCAAATGTAGCTGTCTTTCCTGTTCCTGTATGTGCTTGACCAATTACATCATTTCCTCGTAAAAGTTCAGGTATAGCTTGTGCTTGTATTGGAAAAGGTGTAGTAAAACCGAGCTCCTTTATGGATCTCATTACGTCTTCATTTATTTCTAATTCTTCAAATGTGTTCATTTTTTTTTCTGTCTAAAGCAATGACAGAGAAAGCGAACCTAATCCGTCATTATTTCTATTCTCACTCAATTCGATCGTCTAATAAACCCATGCTTAGAATTAATTGATTCCTATGGTGAATAGTGTATTTGTAAAATTTTGTAAAATTGTTTATAACCTATTTTCGGTTACTATGATCATGGATGAGAAAAAACAAAATGAACTAGACAAACAAGTTGAGGCTGAAAATTCTGATGTTTCATGCAGTTCATGTCCTATTGATTCTGTTGCCCAAAAAATCATGAGTCTATTTAGGCGTAAATAATATCTCTTTAGATACAATGTAAGGTTTTTTAATTAAATTTTTATGCTAAACTCATGGCAAACACAAAGGTAATTGCAGTTGGTGTTGCAGCTGTAATTTTGATTGTCGCCGTGATAGCTTATGCTTCATCATATATGTCTGATTTTGATAATGTTCAACGTTCATCACAGGATGAGGGTCAAACAATAGCGTTAACCGATGTACCTGTATTAGGTTCTAAAAATGCAGGTGTTACAATTGTGGAGATTGGCGATTATCAATGTCCTGCATGTAAACTCTGGTTTGATAATACACGCCAAGATATAATTGAAAATTACATTGAGACTGGAAAAGCAAATTTGGTTTTCATAGATATGCCGTTTATAGGTGCTGATTCTGTTTCTGCTGCAGAGGCAACTTATTGTGCAAATGATCAGGGAATGTATTGGGAATATCACACTACATTATATCAACTTCAACAACATGAGAATGACGGATGGGCAAATATCGATAGACTGACTGCAATTGCATTTAACCTTGGACTAGACACTGAACAATTTAATGAATGCATGATCTCAAAAAAATATTTTTCTCAAATTAGTTTTAATAAACAAAAAGCTAGTACTGATTTTGCAGCAAACAGTACTCCTACATTTATTATTGTTAATACATCTGGAACTGCTGAACGTCTTATTGGTCCACACCCATATTCTACATTTGAAAAAGTTTTAGGTTCATTACTCTAAATTGAACAATACTTTTGAGACTGTTTACTCAAATTATACTTACATTCTAATTGCAATTGGAATATTTTTCCTATTATTTTTTCCACTAATTACAATTTCAGAATTTCTTTTTTTTGAACCATTTATAGTATTCTCAATCTATCCTGAAACAACTCTTAGTTTCTTACTTATTGTAATTCTGTCATTTTTTTCAGCATTGGCAGTATCTATGAATATTTACCGTGTAAAACTAATCAAAAAAACTAAAAAAATTGGTTCTAGCATTATTGGAACTATTATCGGAGCATCAGCTGGCGCTTGTTCATGTGGTCCGATAGCATTTTCAATTATTACTACATTTGGAACTGCTGGAAGTATTGCAAGCTCATTTCTGAACGTCTATGAAATTCCCATAAGATTGACATCAATTGGAATTCTTGGAGTAGTGATCTTTGTCACTACAAAGTCTCTTTCACGTGAATGTAAAATAAATCTCTAATCTAGTTCAATTTTGTTAATGTAAAAAGACAATTTTTTACAACCCACTAAATTTACTTTAAAAATTGCAATTGGTTAACATGTCACGATTCTTCATTCCAACTCGTCCATCTAAACGAGCATACGATGCTGATGAATTAGATGAGACAGACGATCAATAATAGAAACTTCTTTCTATATTTTTGAAAATGAGTTAGTTGGTACCTCAAAATCTGTAAATATTTCTGGGTGCAAAATTTTTGCCAAAATCTCAATACCTGTCACTACTCTAATACTTGGTTTACTGAAAAATGAATTTGCATCTACTACAAAAACTCTTTTTTCTCTAACTGCTCTTAATTTATTCCATCTTGAATTATCTTTAAGATATTTCTCATACTCTGAAATTGTTCTTTGAACATTAAAACCACATGGCATTAAAATCAGTACATCAGGGTCTGCATTTTCAATCTCTGTAATATCCATTTTTCTTGAATGTTCGCCATTTTTTGTTATCATGTTAATTCCTCCTGAATTTTCAATCATTTCTGGAATCCAATGACCTGCCGTAAAAAATGGTTTTATCCATTCTATTCCTAAAACTTTTGGTCTATTTGAAATTGGTACTTTTTTTATTTTATTAATTCGTGTGTTTAGCGAATTAACAATCTCTTCTCCTCTTTTCACCTCCTCAATTTTCTCTGCAATATCACTAACACATCTTAAAATTTCTTGTATATTATGAGGACTCATCGAATAAATTTCTGGTTTTTCTTCAAGAATGTTAATTGCATTTTTTACTTGGTTCGTATATGCTGAACATACCTTACAAATTTCTTGTGAAATTATTAGATCTGGTTTTGCATTAGAAACATTTTCTGTTATTAGTTTGTAAATCTCTTCTCCTCTTTCTGAAAGTTCACAAATTTTATCATCAATTTCTTGACTTGACATTTTGTCTGGCTCAAAAATACTTTCTATGACTCTTGGTTTATTTGATGCATCACTTGGATAATCACATTCGTGAGTAACACCAAATAATCTCTCTTGTGCACCTAATTCATAAATCAATTCTGTTGCACTTGGTAAAAATGAAATAATTCTTTTTACCTTCATCTGCAATTATTGAATTTTTAGTTCTCTTTAACTTTGTGTCAATTTTTTA
>JABHJJ010000182.1 GCA_018691945.1 Candidatus Nitrosopelagicus sp.
CAGGTACTGAAAAGGCTGCAGGGAATTTTGGAAGAGGCGCTGGAGGAGATATTTCAAGAAATATCGACATTACTGCGGAAAACACTGTTTTAGATTATCTAAAAGAGATTAATTTTGAATGTGTAGTGTTAGGAGAAGAATGCGGTCGTGTAGAATTATCAGATAAACCAAAGGGTTTTGTCATCATGGATGCAATTGATGGTTCTGCAAATGCAGTTAGAGGAGTTCCATTTTTCTGCTCATCGTTAGCATTTGCAACAGAAAATAGACTAAGTTCAATAACAGATGGTGTAATTACAAATCTTTCAACAGGTCAAATGTATTCAGCATCACAAGGAAAGGGGTCATTTCTCGATGAGAAACAAATTTCGGTTCACAAAGATGTTCCATTATACAAAATAGTTGGAGTAAATATTTCAGGTGCCTCACAAGAAATAATGAAAAAATTACAACCAGTTATTCAGAATCATAGTCATCTAAGACACTTTGGTGCAAATGCATTAGAAATGGCAATGTTTGCACAAGGATTAATTGATATCTTCATTGACTTGAGAAATAAGATAAGGATTCAAGACATTGCAGCAGGATACATTATTGTTAAAGAAGCAGGAGGTTTACTTTTAGATGAAAAATTTAACACATTAGATGCAGACTTGAGTTATGAAACAAGAGTTTCTTTTGTAGCAGCTGCTAATCAGGAAATTTTAGACGATATATTTCCAAAAGAAAAGTAAATTTTATCCGTATGATTCGTATTTGACTTCAAATGTTCCATCTTCATGTGGATTATCTCTATTAACAAATCCTCTATCAGAAACATAATCCATTACTCCATCAATTGTTCCTTGATAACCACAAATGTAGATTCTAGTATTCTCAGGAGTTACTTTTTCTCCAACTAATTCATCTAATGGAGAAACACCTTGAGCATTTGCTTTGAAAAATGATTCTACACGTCCAGTATGACCGGTCCAAGATCTGTTAAAGTATTCTTTAGGTCTACTAATTGCAGCGCGGTAAATAAAGTTCCATTTATCAGGCCCTCTCTCTTTACTTTCATTTTGAAGGTCAGTAAGTAGACGTTTGTAACTTAATTCATCTACGTAACTTGCTCCATGTAAAACAACAACTTGTCTTTTATCATTTGTTTCATGAAAGTGATTTGCAAAAGCAATGAATGGTGCAAGACCGGTTCCACCTCCAACACAAACAATTCTTCTGTTATCAGGTTGTCCATTAAGAAGTTTATCTTCAATAATCAAATCTTCACCAGTAGGATCACCAAGCAATACTTCATCTCCAACACTAAGATAGAATAATTCAGTAGTAACACGACCAGGTAGTGGTTTTCTAACCCATCTAATTACAAATTCATAATAATCTCTATTTTCAGCATGAGATACAAGAGAATATGCACGTTTAATGATTTTATTTTCTGCTGCTACTGGTAAACCAATTGTAAGGAATTGACCAGTTCGGTATTTTGGCATTCCATTTACAGGAACAATTCTAATTATAACTAAATCTTCTTTTAATAATTCAGTATAGATGATCTTTGCTTTTGTATCAGCCATGCAAGAAACCTTCTTGATTTAGATAAATGTATTTCTCTTAAAATTTAGAAAGAACTCTTTTTATATAGAAAATGTATCCTCAAAAATTAAGACAATGACAAAACTAACATGCATGGATTATGGTTTTGATTGTCCATATGTAATAGAGGGTGAAGTTGAGCAGGTTATTGAAGAATTTGGGAAACATACAACCGAAGAACATGGAATAGAATATTCCACAGAAGCTTTGACACAATTCATTTTAAGACAACAAAGTTAATTGTAAAAAAATTAGATTCTTTTCATTGAAGCAGATAAAATTGGTAATTCTTTTAAGATGATTTTCTCAACAGCAGGAACTATACCAGATTTTAGTTTAGTATTTTCTTCATAGATTTCTGCAACTTGATCCCTGAATAGTAATTTAATTCCAGGTAGTTCCATAATACTTTCTTCAACAGCTCTTGGTTCAGATAAATCTAAAATTAGTGTTCCTTTCTTCTTTTCTTGCATTACTAGCTTGATTCTTTCAAGATCAATCACGAAATAATCAGCAGTTGTTGCTACTATAATTATATTAAATTTATCAAATCCTGCAAGCACATCTGCAAATTCCATTGGAGTTCCTCCTAAGATTTGTGAAAAGTTTGTAGAGCGGTCTATAGTTTTACTAGTTACTTGAAAAGGGATTTGTTTTTTACCTAATGTTTTTGCAACCATTGCAGCAGATTCGCCTGTACCGATGAGTAAGACTTTCTTTTTTGCGTCTAACCCAACTTTTTCTTCTATTAGATTTAGTGCTATATCTCCCAGAGATACAACATCCTTACTTATTTCAGTTGAATCTCTAATTGAACTTGCAAGTCTAATTACACTATCAAATAATTTATTAAGAATTTTTCCTGAAGCACCAGATTTTTTTGAGTCTTCTAGAGATTTTTTAATTTCATCATAGACTTCTTGTTTTCCTACAACTACAGAATCTAATCCACAAGCTAATCGTAATAGATGAAGGTAAACATCATCATCTTTGAAAACTTCAAGAGTTTGATCAAAATGATCAATGTCAATTTGCTCTATGCTAGAATTATTTTGCCAGGTTTCTTTCATTTGATTAATTATCAAACCTTTTCCTTCAGGTCGTCTTGCATCAGTAGAATCATCATTTTCAAGATTACTAACAGTAAAAATTTCAACTCTACTTGATGTTTGGATTATGATACATTCATCAACACCGGGAATTTTTTTGAAAGCATCATATGCAGCATTTATGTCGTTGAATGCAAATCGTGAAAGAGAATGTAATGGTACATTTTTGAAAGTAACGCGCGCATTCAAGACATCAAATTTAACTTTATTCAACATATATCACCAAAATATCAATCTCGTAATTTTGTTCGTCCATCTTTAGCAGTTCTGAAAACATTCATTCCAAGATAATAATTGTCATGTAATGAATCTAGGTATGTAAGGTCTTGTTCAATTTTTGCAATATCTTCAGGTAAAGATTCAGGATCATTTCTAAGACGTTCTAGTTTTACTTGTAATTCATCGCCTAGAACAGTAATTCCAGTTTCATAATTAGAAGTTCCACCATAGCGTTCATCTAAAATATTTTGAGGATCATAATTAGGAGTTGTATCTTCATAGTTGAGAGCTTTTCTTGTAATGTCATCTTTTTCGTCTTCAGATAAGATAGGTTTAGGAAATCGATCTTCTTTATCTAAGAAAAATTCTGGTTCACCCATAGCTCTTCTAAATATAATCTCAGTTTTTCGTTTGTTAGAAAAGTCCGGACCTTTTGGCGCTTCAGATTTTACTTCTTCTGCAATTGCTTTGAATTCATCTTCAGCAGCCTTTGCTGCAGCTTCTTTCAATTTTTTTGCTTTTGCAATTGCTTTTTCTGCAGCTTCTTCTGCTTTTTGAGCAGCTTGTGCTGCAGCTTCTGCATCAATAGATGCTTTAGCAGATTTTTGACCATCTTCTTTTTTTGGTTCTTCAGATGCTTTTGGAATTTCCTTTACTTTAGAGGTATTCTTGTCGTCAGACATCGACTTTTCTGTGAAATTGCCCGATTTTAATATTATTGTATCACATAGTTTTGAATCCTCTGCGATCAAACAATCTTAATTTTAAGAAAGAAATGGCGCCCTCGGCGGGATTTGAACCCGCGTCTCAGCCGTGACAGGGCCGAATTCTAGACCGGGCTATACTACAAGGGCAGTATTTACAAGAAAAAGAATTGCTGGTTTTAAAGTTTCCATTTTAACTTTCAAACTAGTAAAAGACTAAATTATACAATAATGGAAAAATTCGCATGGGTCTATAGCGCAGCCAGGTAGCGCACCGCCCTTTTAAGGCGGCTGTCGTGGGTTCGAATCCCACTAGACCCGCGTTATTTTGTAAGTGTTTTAACACGTTTTTCTAATAAAGTTAAAGATTTTTTCACACTATCATTTTGAGTTTTGATATGTTTTTTCAGTGTTATAATTTTGCGAGTTCTTTGCCCAATCATTCGTTTTTGTTCTGATATTCCAGATGAGCCTTTTGATTTTCGTTGTTTAAGAGATGAAATGACAGTGGTTTTTTGAATTAGTTCAAAGAGTTTTGATGGTTTCATCTCTTTAATTCCAAGAGATTCAATATCATCTAGATCCAGATCAGAGAGTATCTTTTTTGAATTGTGTGAAAGTTGGACAAGATTACCAACTATATTGTGTGCAGTACGAAATGGAATTTTTTCAAGGACCAAATTTTCAGCCAAATCCAATGCAATTAAAAATCCCTCTTCTGTTGCTTTTTGCATTTTTTCTTGATTAACTGTAAGTTCAGAGAGCATTGAGTTTATTATAATTAGTGCAGTGATGGATGTTTTTGATGTCGACCAGATTGAGGATTTAATTTGCTGTAAGTCTCGACTATATCCAGAAGTAAGTCCTTTGGTGGTAGTTAGGATAGATGTCAAATGTCCAATAACCTGTGATGTCTTTCCACGTGTAAGTTCTAAAATGTCTGGATTTTTCTTTTGTGGCATTACACTTGAAGGAGATGTAAAATCATCAGATAATTCAATAAATGAGAATTCAGTAGATGACCAGATGATAAAGTCCTCAGACAGTCTACTTAGGTTTGTCATCATGATTGCAGAATTTGCAACATATTCTGCTACAAAGTCACGTGTACTTGTAGCATCAATTGAGTTTTCAATAAGAGATGGAAACCCAAGCATTTTTGCTGTACTGTCTCTATCAATTGGTAAACTAGTTCCACCTACAGGACCTGCACCTAAAGGGCTTTGATTAACGCGTGTGTATAATGACATGAATCTATCTAAATCACGTAATAATGAATCAGCATAAGACAAAAGATAATGAGAAAATACTCCAACTTGAGCTTGTTGAAGATGGGTGTAAAGAGGCATTATTGATTTAGTATTTTCTTGTGCTGTTTTTAGTATAGTAGAGATTGTTTCAAGTAGACATTGCAGTAGTATGTTAATGTCATCACGAATTTTTAATCTAATGTCAAGTGCAACTTGATCATTTCGTGAACGTGCAGTATGCATTTTTCCACCATTTTCAAGTCCAGTTTTCTTGATTACTAGTGATTCTATCAGTTCATGAATATCTTCAGGTTCAAAATCAGGTTGTGATATGTTTCCTCCCTTTAATTCTTCGAGTGCAATCAGGATTTTTTTTACTTCGATTTTTGTTAGGAGTTTATTTTCATATAACATGATAACATGGGCTTCACTTCCAATAATATCATAAAATGCAATATCTGAATCATCTTTAATAGATGAAACATAACTTAGTGTGATATCATCAAGATTTTTTCCCAGTCTAGAACGATACATCAACTTGGATTCAAAATCGCTATATATAGCAACTACGGATTTAATTCAATGACACAGGATGTTAAACAGCTACGAGTGAAAATCTTCGATGAATTATCACAGATTGTAGATCCAGAAATTAATACAACAATTACAGAATTGGAATTAATTGATGAAGTAGATATTAGTGAATCAAACGTGAAGGTAGATTTGCATCTAACAAGTCCATTTTGCCCAGCAGTATTTGGATTTAAGATTGCACAAGATATTCATGATAATCTATTAAGTATACAAGGAATTGATGACGTAAAGGTCAATGTCTCAAATCACTTCATGGCTGAACAAATTAATAATCAAGTAAATAACAGCCCAAACCCTCACAAAAAAGATTAGTCTCTAATTCCTAAAAGATATCCTCTCAAGAGTTGAATTCCCATTGCAGGGTCAACTCCCTTTGGACAAACTTGACTGCATGAACCAGCAAAATGACATCTCCATATTCCATGAGATTCGTCTATAACTTTGAGTCGTTTGTTTTTTCCTTTGTCTCTGTCATCAGCGATGTATCTGTAGGCTTGAGCTAATGCTTGAGGACCAACAAATGTTGTATCCATTGCCATAGTTGGGCATGCAGAGTTACACAAACCACATTTGATACAACTAGAAAATTGAATATATTTTTCGACATTTTCAGGGCTTTGTAAAAATTCTCTCATTCCACTTTCAGGGTCAATTTCAGAATCATCTCTAATTACATATGGCATGACCTTTTTGTGATTGTTTATCATTCGTTCAAAGCCGACAGCCAAATCACGAACCACAGGGAAATTATCCATTGGTTCTACAGTAATAGTATCAGAATCTAATTCAGAAATTTTTGTAAAACATGCTAAAGCAGGTTTACCATTAATTTTCATTCCACAAGAACCGCATGATGCTTGTCTACAGGAATATCTAATTCCAACAGAGTGATCTAAATGTGATTTTACATCCAGTAAAGCATCCAAAACAGTTGTCCATTTTTCAATAGGAACAACATAATCATCAAATCTCTCTTCAGAGTTTACATTAGGATTACTACGTTTAATTTTTAATTTTACAGATTTAGTTGATGAGACAACAGTTTGAGAACGTTCTTCTGATAATTTAGGATGAAGTGTTGCCATCATACCATTCCCATGCTTGTCATAATTATAGTTCGTGAGCCATATGCGATTAATCCTGCCATTGCTGCAAGACAGCCAATTGTAACAGCCTTTTCATATGTTGGACCTTGATTCATTTCCAGTAAAATTACTCTTAAGCCATTAAATCCATGAACAGAAATTAAGATTAACAATAATTCAAGTAATAGTGCATACCCTACACTTTCATAATTTGCAATTACATTTTCATATGCTAATGATTCATGAAAATCTTGAGTTAGCCTCATCAGTATGTGAACAACTGTCAAGGATAACGCGCCTATGGCAGTACCATAATGAATTTTCATTATGATGCTTTCTCGTAATACCATCATGCGAACATCACCGCCATTCCATACCACATTGCAAGAGCCGCCATACCCAATGTTGCATAGATACATGCTTTACCTTTCATATTGATTGATTGTGGTTTGTATGGATAATCAGGTCTCTCTGCTTTACCAATACCATAACCCATTTGTGCAATCATCAATCTAATTCCATTTCCAGTATGAAAGACACACATTCCAATAACTAATGCCAAAAAGAGATGGCCTTCAGTAGTTTGTGTCATTTCTAATGATTTATCCCAAACAGCTTTTCCATCTAATATGTGACTTGTTTCCCAAATGTGACCTATGAAATATGCTAAGAGACCAAGACCTGTTAAACGCATTAAAAGCCAAGCTAATCTTTCGATACCAAATTTTCCAATCTTTCCAGGATTAAGCCATCCCTTCAGTCCTTCTCTTGCACCAGTCTCTCGTTCCATCAGTATTTTCTCTCCACAGGTTTGTATTTAGTTATAGTAACTGGATGCTTCTTCATAATTGGTTCGTTTGGATCATAGTAAGCCAGTGTGTGATGAAGGAAATTGGCATCATCACGTGTAGGGAAATCAGTTCTAGCGTGAGCCCCACGAGATTCTTTTCTGTTTAGCGCACCTAATAATACAACTTCAGCAACACGGAACATTGAGTCTAGTTCCATTACATTTTGGAAGTTTGTGTTGTATTCTTTTGCTGAATCATCTACATGTTTCCAAGTTTTCTGTTTTAGTTCACGAATTTTTTTGAGACCTTCAGCCAGATCATTGTGATTTCTATAGACATAGGCTTTTGCGTTTAGAGTTTCAGTAACTTCTTGTTTTACTTCGTATGGATTTACTTCACCACGTCCACGGAATATGCCATCAAAGATTCTAGTTTCCTCTGCAGATACTAGATGAGTAGGGAATTGTGCAGAAGTATATTCTTTTTCAATATAATCAGTAGCCAATGAACCAGTAATTTTTCCCCAAACAATACATTCAGAAGTAGAATTTGCTCCAAGACGATTTGCACCATGAACACTATTACATGCAGCTTCACCTGCAGCCCATACTCCTTGAAGTTCAGCTGCACCATCAATGTTTGTATGAATTCCACCCATCATATAGTGGCAAACAGGTCTAACGTCAATTGGTTCATCTGCAGGATCAATTCCTGAAAATTTAATTGAAATTTCTCTAATACCACCTAATTTAGCTTTAATTTTTTCATCACCAAGATGTCTTAAATCTAATTTTATACAGTCTTCTCCAGTTTCATGTTTGAATCCACGACCTTCATTAATTTCAGTTATTATAGAACGTGAGACAATATCACGTGGAGCTAATTCCATTTTTCCTGCTGCATATTTTTTCATGAAACGGTCACCATCTTTGTTTAGTAGATAACCACCTTCACCTCTAGCACCTTCAGTAATTAAAATTCCAGATGGCAAGATTCCAGTTGGATGAAATTGAACAAATTCCATATCTTTTAGTGCCATTCCTGCACGATATGCCATGTCCAAACCATCAGGAGTTGATGATAATGCATATGTAGAATAACTAAAAATTCTTCCTGCACCACCAGTAGCAATTATCAATGCTTTACCTTTGATAGTGTAAAATGATCCAGACGATGTTTCTATCGCAGTGATTCCACAAAATTGTTTTCCATCATGTATGATTGATGTTATATACCATTCATTTAGAAATTCAATATTATCATATTTTTGACATGTATCGTATAGAGTTTGCATTTCAAAAAATCCAACTTTGTCAATAGCATAAGATGCACGTGGGAAACTATATCCACCAAAATTACGTTGATCAATTTTACCATTTTCTTGTCTTGACCATGGCATGCCCCAATGCTCCAATTGAAAAATTTCATTTGGCATCATGTGACATAATCTTTCGGCAGTATCCTGATCAGCTAAGAAATCACTTCCTTTTACAGTATCATAAATGTGTGATTCTATGGTGTCTCCTTTTTCTTCTTGAATGACTGC